>NZ_CDSBKO010000066.1:0-29877 GCF_977115655.1 Aquimarina sp. | reverse complement strand
TCGAGGGTTGCAACCCTCGATATTTTTTTGTTACACACTTCGTGGCTTAGTGCCAAAACGGCATTCATTATTATGTGAATGCCGTTTTTATTTTATCTTTTCTTTATTTTATCTTTTTTCTTAAAACTCTCTACTCACAATCCCATCTAAAATCGGATATTTTAAAATTAGTTCTGGCTTTAAAATTATAATGCCACCATTCTGTTTTTATGGTTTTAAAACCATGTTTTTCCATTGTCTCCCTAAGTAATTTGCGATGTCCTATAACAGCTTTCGAAAGCTTTGTATAGGAATGATGTGCTTCCTTACCAAAATGATCAAAATCTGTACCCATATCCACACGTCCTCCTGCAGACCTAACCAAAGTTATATCTACTGCCGCTCCTTTATTATGAATTGATCCTCCTTTAGGATCTGCTACATAGCCTGGATTAGGAAAAATTTTCCACATTTTTTTTTGCACACTATATGGGCGATAACAGTCAAAAAACTTTATCCTGTATCCCTGCACAAGCAAATCATTATTTGCTTTTATAAGGGCTTCTGCAACCTCTTCTCTAACATAACATTTTGCACAGGAGTATACTTTTTCCTTTAAAAAATTATCGGAAGTAGCATATTTCATATCCAAAATAAATTCATCAGATAGTTCTTCTATATTCACAAAACCTTTATTGTTTTGATTTAATCTTATATCGGGCTTACCGTTAAGAATTACTAATGAGTCTTTATTCCTAAGCATGCTTTGTTCTACTTTTTCCCCACGTAGCTGCAATGCCTTGGATCTCTCTAAAAGAGCCAAAGTCTGTTCTGCTGGTTTGGTATCTATTTTTGCCTGATTACAGCCAAAAATTAGTATAGAAAAAATCAAACCTATCAATTTTCCCTTATTCATATCTTTTAAGTTTTATTCCAATTATAATAATTAACAACATACTTTTTACAACTCAGCTTTCCCCAAAACCTAATTAAATTGCATGCTCGATCTTCTTAAATATACTCAATATTTTTGTTTTTAACACTTTTTTTTATCCATAAAAAAGGTAAATAACTTTATTTCAAAGTGCTTTTAACACTTCCGCATGTAAGCATTTTATTTCCAAAATAGGGATTTCTTATTTCTTTAGAATCCGACAACCAATACCCTCCTTTTTCATCAAAGGCCATTGGACAAAACTGTTTATATACCTCGCCAGAGGTTATATTAGCTTTATGAAGATGTTTTTCTATTTGATCTGTTAATCCAACAAAAAAATCCCGTTGTTTTTGAATATCTTTTGTTAAAGCTATAAGTTTGGATATTGCCTTAAGTTGCTTATCTGCATCAGAATCTTTAACAACTGCTTCTAATTTTTTTGCCTGTGATTGTGCTTCTTTTTCATTAGAGTTTACCAAAGCTTTTTTAACAGACAGATACAAATCAAATATTTGTTGATCTTTTATTTGGAAGAACACCACCTTTGTCTGACTATCTGTAATATCATAATCTTTAGTATCCCCTATTTTTTCATCCCCAACAGATGGTACTATTTTTTTATCCTTTTTGTCGGCATTACAAGAGATATGTAATCCTCCTGCAATTAATAACATTATTAAAAATCGCATTGTTACATTAAAAAATTTATGCGTTAAAAAAAACATATATACCTTTTTTTTTAAAGAGACATCAAAAATACTCTATCTATGAGGTAATTACCAAAAAATCACAACATTAATAATCAGTTTTTTAACAAAACAATACCATTCTAAATAAGAAGCTTTTTTAAATATTTTAGATACTTTTGCTGAAAAATTGTAAGAATGATTTTTGAAGATTTAAAACCCAAAGTAAAACAACTCCTTAATAACAAAGATCTAACCGTGACAGAAAGGCTTGAATCTGTATGCCAGTTGCTTAAAGATAGTATTGATTATTATGACTGGGTTGGTTTTTACTTTAAAAATGGAGATAAAGACGAATTAAAACTTCGTGCTTATGTTGGTGAAGAAACAGATCATATAATTATTCCTTTTGGAAAAGGAATTTGTGGGCAGGTTGCTGTTTCTAACCAAAATTTTGTGGTTCCGGATGTACATGCTCAAGACAATTATATTGCTTGTAGTCTTACTGTAAAATCAGAAATAGTAATTCCATTATTTAAAAACGGTGAAAATATTGGGCAAATTGACATTGATTCTGAAACTTCGGATCCTTTTACGGAAAAAGACGAAAGGTTTTTAGAATTTGTAAATCAAGAAGTTGCTAAAATCCTTTAATTATTGTTCCTTCGTTTGTAAACCATAAAACCACTTTATATATGAAAATCTTAGTCACGGGGGGATTGGGATTTATAGGTTCTCATACCGTTGTAGAATTACAAAACAAAGGATATGAAGTAATTATTATTGATAATTGCTCAAATTCGTCTCCTGAAGTTTTAAAAGGGATTGCAGCAGTAACCGGAAAACAACCTATTTTTGAACAATTTGACCTTAGAGAAAAAGATAAGGTGAAAGATTTTTTTTTAACCCATAACGACATTAAAGGAGTCATCCATTTTGCTGCCTCTAAGGCTGTAGGAGAAAGTGTAGAAAAACCTTTATTGTATTATGAAAACAACTTATCTACATTAATTTACATTTTACAACAATTAGCAAACAAATCATCTGCCAGCTTCATTTTTAGCTCATCTTGTACTGTTTATGGACAAGCAGATGAGTTGCCTATTACAGAGGATGCCCCTGTAAAGGTGGCAGAATCTCCGTATGGGAACACAAAACAGATCGGAGAAGAGATTATAAGGGACACTTGCAAGGTATATCCTAAATTAAAAGCAATTGCTTTGCGCTATTTTAATCCTATAGGAGCACATCCATCAGCCGAAATTGGAGAATTACCAATAGGAGTGCCTCAAAATCTTGTTCCGTTTATTACACAAACTGCTATTGGGCTGAGAGAGCAACTATCTGTGTTTGGGAATGACTACCCTACAACCGACGGAACTTGTATAAGAGATTACATTCATGTTGTTGATTTAGCCAAAGCACATGTAGTAGCACTACAACGTTTATTAGAAGACAAGAACAAATCCAACTATGAAGTTTTTAATGTAGGAACAGGAACAGGAAGCTCTGTTCTGGAAGTAATACAATCTTTTGAAAAGGTTTCTGAACAAAAACTAAACTACAAAATTGTAGCGAGAAGAGAAGGAGATATTACTGCTGCTTATGCAGACACTTCCAAAGCTAATAACGAACTAGGATGGAAAGCACACAGCTCTCTGGATGAATCCCTTAGTTCTGCCTGGAAATGGGAACAAAAAGTAAGGAAACAATAAGAGAATAGGAAAGATACAAAAAAACCTGAAGAAAATATTCTTCAGGTTTTTTTTATATCTGTATTCAAATCTATTATTCTAGTAGAATTTAGATCTTCTGTCTTCTATTTCTGCAGCTTCTTTTAGTGCTTCAAAAACTTTTGTGCTTACTGCTCCTGCCTGTGCTTTTGACAACTGCGATGCATAGCTCATATAGTTATCCAAACCACTTGCTGGTGTTTTTTTGGTTACTTCAATCACATATACTCCATTGTTACCAACAATAGGGGTTGATATTTTCCCTGCTTCCAAGGCAAAAGCTGTTCCTACTACTTTTGGTTCTGTTCCTGCTCCACTAATCGTTGGTGTTTTCATATTTAAAGCAGATGCTACTTTAACTGTTTGCCCCTGACCTTGAGCAATCGCATCTAATGATGATCCTGACATCTTACTTTTTAGCATTTCTGCTTTCTTTTGCTTTAATAAGATTGGTTTTACTACAGGACTTGCGTCTGCAACTGCCATTACCCCTTTGTCTGCCTTTGCAGTTAATTGAACTACTGCATAGCCTTCAGGAATATCAAAACGTTTTATATCCCCTACTTTAGACTCTTCATTAAAAGCCCATTGTACTATTGATCTTCTGGCTCCTAATCCCGGTATGTTTTCGTCCAGTTCTTTTATATTGTTTACAGGCCTTACTGTTAATTCATTTCCTTTAGCTACTTCTTCAAAATCTTTATCTTTTGCCGAAATTTGAAATTTAGTGGTTTCTGTAAATATATTATTTATTGTTTTTTCGCTTGGTTCAATTTTTTGAGCAACGGTTGCTAACTGTATTGTTTTTTGCTCATTTTTTTGATCTTCAATACTAATAACATGATATCCAAATTGTGTTTCTACAACTCCCTGATCTCCTGTTTTGTTTTCAAAGCAATAATTATTAAACTCAGTAACCATTGTACCAGGAGTAAAGTACCCTAGGTCTCCTCCTTTATCTTTATTAGAGTTATCTGCAGAAAATTCTTTTGCCAAAGTAGCAAATTTGGTTTTATCTGCTTTTGTTACCTTAAGTATGCTATCTGCCAAAACTTTTGCTTCTTCTTTGGTACGTTTTGTATCTCGAGCGGTACCTAATCCTTCCCAGGAAACTAAGATATGACTTGCCTGAACAGAATCCGACATTTGTTTTTGCGCAACTATTTTAGATATTTTTATGTAATCTCCGTCTTTATACGGGCCATACACACTTCCTATTTGCAAATTATAAAGTGTATCTGCTACTGTAGAAGGCAAATCTTTTTTGAATTTAAAACTGTCATCAAATTTTATAGCAGAGTGTTGATTTACGAACTCTTTTGCGTTATCTGTATTTTTAAATCCTAAAACTGAATCTGTTCCTTTGGTTGCGGCATTAAACTCTACTTTATCCTCTAATAACGAAGCTATTTCTGATTTTACCTGATTTTCATCTTCTTTACTAGCTACTTCATTAAACAACACATAACGAATACTTCTAGAAGGTTCTGCTTTGTATTGGCTTGCGTGTTTATCTATATAAGATTTGATTTCTGCATCAGATACCTCAACCTTTGCATCTTCGATAGCAGAAAATGGTAATTGCACATATTTAATATCTACATTATCATTTTCCATTCTATATTGCAGCTCTCCTTCTTTTAAGGTAGCCCCAACTCCGGCTTTTATCATATTAAGATATATCTGCTCTTTTGCCCCTTTGCTTACATTAACCTCAAAATCTAACCATTGTTGGTATGCTTCTTTTGATGTGGCTTTTACATTTGCAACATATTCTTTCATTTTAGCTTTATCAAAAACTCCGGCTTCATTTTGAAATGTTGGGTTAGTTGCCAAAGATTCTTCTAAAAGTTGGTTTACCTGATCTTCTCCTGCGATAATCCCTAGTTCTTCGAATTGCTCTTCAAAAACTGTTTCTTTAACTTCTTGATTCCAAACATAATTTACTGCCTGGATACTAGATGTTCCTCCTCCAAAGCTTCTTGAAGCTAATTCTACTTTTTTAGCAAATTCTGTTCTATCAATGTCTTTTCCATTTATCGAAGCTATTGCATTTTCTGCTTTTTGTGAAATTGCACCGCCATTACGGAACAAATCTGCTAACACAAAAGAGAAAAGAGCTAATGCTATGATTATGATTAGAAAAACCGAACGTTGTCTGATTTTATTTAAAACTGCCATGGTATTTTATAATTTATTCAAAATATAGTGGGCGAAAATACCATTTTATTGTAATAATACCAATTAAAAAATCTGAAAGTGTTAAGAAGTTTTTTTACAAGTTATTTTCTGTACAAAAATATATGGTTTTCACTTATTTAACCTGCTGTAAAAACGCGTTGTTTTTTTGCTTCAAAATACCATAAACGATTAAAATTTGTGCAGTTGCATACGTTGTCATAATCCATATATTATCAAACACCAATGGCTTATAAAACATTGTGAATGCCAAAATACTATCAGACAGCATAAAAAACAAAGAGCCTAAAAAAACCATTATATAACTTTGCACAGAAACCTTACCTTGCCTTAGATATGCTGTATTTGACATTACTAAAATCACTAGCATATACAGGGCCACAGGAACTAACATATCTTCTAAACGCGGGTACAACAAATAAAATAACCCTGCCCCATACAGGATTGTCAATAAAAGAAATCTTTTGTTTTTATTTTGCTTATTTCTTTTTTTAAGAAAAACGAAAGTGTACATAATATGTGCCAGTAAAAACATAACCAGACCTGTTATGAAAAAAAGTTGGGATTTTACTACAAACAGAAGCAGAATATCTCCTGCAAGAGAAAACAGCAGTGCTCCCAGCATTAGTCTAAAAACAGATGTACTTAATTCTTTTTTTTGTTTAATAAAAAAAAGAATCAATGCTATAAGTATTGCTGGTTTTGTGTAATAGCGAAGAGCATAAAAGGAATCATTACTACTGCACACCAGGTCTAACAGTACAATAAAGGCATAAATTGCAATAAATACAAATGCTTTTGGATCTTGTTTATTTTTGGTCATCAAAATAATTTTAATCCTTTATATCGTTAGTTTTCTATACGTTTTTTTTTAAGACGATTGAGTCAATCGTCAGAAATTACTTGCAGCTCTACAATTTCAATTTTAGTATTGGATGTTTCTATAACTTTAATTTTAAAGTTATTTATCTTTACTTCGTCTCCTTGTTTTGGTATTTCTTCGGTATGATTTACAATCATTCCTCCCAGAGTTTCATAATTTTCATCTTCTGGAAGATCTAATTTATAAGACTCATTGATATAGTCTACTTCTATCCTGGCAGAAAACCGATATCGATCTTCTGATAATTGTTCTTCGATAAGTTCTACAGAATCGTGTTCGTCTTCAATTTCTCCAAAAAGTTCTTCTACAATATCTTCTACAGTAATAATACCACTGGTTCCTCCGTATTCATCTATTACCACTGCTATACTTTTATGTTTTTTTGTTAAAAGATTAAGTACATCTTTTACAAACATTGTTTCTGGAACAAAAATAACAGGAAGCAGAATTGCTTTTAACGATTTAGGTTTTTTAAACAACTCAAAAGAATGAACATATCCTATAATATCATCTACTGTTTCATTGTAGACTATTATTTTTGACAACCCGGTTTCTATAAACAGTTTACTTACTTCTTCTATAGATTGTGATTTTTCTACTGCTACTATCTCTGTTCTTGGAATCATAACTTCACGAGATTTTACATCTGAAAAGTCTAATGCATTTTGAAAAATCTGAATTTCGCTATCGACTATATCATGTTCTTCTACGGTTTCCATTTGCTCATTAATATAGTCTCCCAATTCTGTTTTACTAAAGGCTAATTGTACCTGGTCTCCATCTGTTTTAAAGAGTTTTTTTAAAACAAAATCCGAAACCCAAATTACAAATGAAGAAATAGGCGAGAATATGATGTAAAAAATATATGCAGGAAAAGAAAATGCTTTAAGCAACGTATTAGAATATATCTGAAAAAACACTTTGGGCAAAAACTCTGCTGTAATTAGGATAATCAAAGTAGAAGCAACTGTTTGCAACAATAAATTAACGGTAGAAGCCATTTCGGGGAAATACCCTTCTATAACAGTCATTAACACCTCCCCCATATAAAACCCGTACACTACCAAAGCTACATTGTTTCCAACGAGCATTGTTGCAATAAACTTAGAGGGTTTTTTTGTTAACCGGGTAAGAATATTAGAAATGAAACCTGCTTGTTTTTTCTCTATCTCTATATGTATTTTATTAGAGGAGACGTATGCTATTTCCATTCCGGAAAAAAAAGCAGACAAAACAAGAGAAAGTACAATAACTATGATTTGTAATTCCATGAATTAATTTTTGTTATTGGCTTCAAATCGTTTTCTAAAATTTCTTTTAAAGAAAAACATAAAAACTGCTGCTGCTGCAAAAAAAAGATAGAGCATACTTTTTCCACCTTCATCACCCCACTCTACATACGTTTGATATACAAAAAAACACATGATTGCCAAGTAGGCATATTCAAAAAACCTAAATACTTTCATCATACTAAGATTACTCCTTTATAAACATTACTCCATCGTTAATTCTTGAATTCAAGATAGTAAAATCCTGATTAGCATCAAAACCATCTGCTTCATTAATTGTTCCATCTGGCAGATAGCTTTTATATGGCTGATCTGTAAACACCCAGTTAATGGTTTGGTCCCAATATAATTGTTGTGCTTGCAGATGGGTACTGTCTGCGGTTTTTATATCTACATTCCCCCTCATATCGATCAACCCTGTTTGTTTATAGGATATTGCATAATCTGATGTAACGACACTTACTTTTCCTTCTTTGTCGATTATATCTAGTACAATACCATCCGGAAACTCATAATAGGCAAAATCCTTGTTAGAAAAATCCAACACTTTTGGGGTTTTTAATATTGCAGTAAGCCTGCCAGAGTCTGTATATTTAAGATTAACTTCATAAACTTCTGCGATGGGTGTTTCTTCAGAAATTAAATGACTCTGCTTTTTCTTTTTAATTGATTGGCATGAAAAAAACATTGTCACAGCAAATGCCATGACAATGTTAAATATTGTATTGTATATGTTTTTACTTTGCATTATAGTTTTGGCACTCTAACGGTTTCTCCAATCCAACATCCTACATTTACCGATTTTACTCCGGGATTATTAAAGATATCTGTTTTTGAAGGGGCTTTTGCGTTATAATTTGCGGCAAATTTAGAGGCTGTAGATTGTAAACTAGGATCTACTTTTCCTGCTTTTCTTGCATAGCCTTCTGCCAGCCAGTATACTGCTCTTTTACTAAAAACGTCATTTCCACAGCTATTTGCACTATCACTAATCATATCTGCTATTCTTAGGTAGCAAACTCCCATAGATGGTTTTTGTGAAAGAGCTTTTTTATAATAAGATCTTGCGTTTCCAAAACTACCTTGTTTTTTCATTACTTCACCAATCTTGAAATAAACTTTAGCTTTATCACTTGCCTTGGTTTCTAGTTCTGCGGATTGATTAAAATATTTTAATGCTGTGGTAGTGTTTTTATCTTTTAATGCCAGGATCCCCAAATAATATGCTGATTTTGCTGAAGGTTCTACTTTATGCAAAGCTTCTACCAACTTAAAAAACAATGGATCGTCTGTACAATCTTTGGCAGATATTCGTCCTGCTGCTCCTTTTAACCAATTAGCATCTGTTTTTTTGTCTTCAAACTGCCCGCTATACAATGGAATCAGGTTTTTACAGTCTGCCAACTCTCCAAGTTTTTGATTGATGCCAGCTTTTACTTTACTGTAATTAGACAGGATTTTATCATATTTGGCTAATTTCTTTTTCTCTTTACCAGACAATGCTGTTCCGGATTCTTCTTTTTCTGTAAGTTCTGCAATAGTTTTTGCTTTATCACTTTCTTCGTCTTCAATTTTTTCGATCACTTCATCATAAAGATCAAAAACTTCTTGCAGTTCTTTTTTCTTTTCGCCATGAAGATCTACTAATAGTGAGAAATAAGTATATACATTTTTTGGGTTGCTAACATTTTCTTTATCTTCTGTCCATGCTTTATGAAATTCTGCAAATTGACTTTCTGTAGTGCCCATTTTATTATCATACATTAACTGACCTATATCAGAATGCATATCTCCTATTTTAGTTTTTGCAGGAAAATATTGAAGGCGTTCTTTCCATAAGGCTATCATTTCATTTGCTATCCTCACTTTTTCTGAATCAGCAGCTTTATCATATTCATCTTCCAACAATTTTTGTCCAAATTGAAATGTAGCGACACTGTATGTAGGACATTCTTTTCTCACTTTCCATAAAGGTTCTTTTGCAGATGCATAATTCTTTACTTTAGCATGCTCATAGGCAATAGAAGCAGTGGTTGCACAGTCTGTGGCCTGAGCACTTACTCTTGCAGTACTTAAAACCAATCCTGTTGCTATCACAAATAAAACTTTAGTATTCATAGCTGTAGTAATTATTGTATTTAATTAAATTTTATTTCTCTAAACCATTTATCATTTAATGATAAACTGACAGACATGTTAAAGAACTCTTCTTTAACCAATCCAAAATTTGTTGTTCCTCGTTGACCGTACTCAAATCCTATATTCATATTAGTAAATAATCGACCAACTGGTAGTCCTACTCCAAAAGACATGCCAAACTCATCTATAGAGCTGTTATTGATATTCAATCCGGTCTCTTCATAACGAAATCCTGCACGGTAAACAATTCTGTTGAAATAACTTGTTAATGAGTTATATTTTGGTATGTAATACCCCCCTGCTTTAAATTTTGAAGCATTTTGATATTTAATATTATCCTGATTGGAGACAATATTACTAAATTTTCCAGAATCTGAATATGCGTACTCTATCCCTGCAAACCATTTTCTGGGTTCTCCTATTCCTCCTCCCAATTTTAATTCTAAAGGAAGATCTATATCTTTATTTTCTACTTGTACCTCTTGTGTGTCAATTATTCTTTCCTGTCCATTTGTACTTATTATGACTGTTGCAAGATTTCTGGTATTATCTGTTTTTAGTCCAAAAGAAGGTGTAAATACGGCAGACCCAACGGCTTCCAGTTTTTCAGAAATCATGGTTTTGTAATTTACTCCAAAGGATAGACTAAAAGAGGACAGATCTGAACTTGTAATCTCTCTGGTATCAAACTGAACGCCTGGTCGTTTTAAAATTGTTTTATTTTCGATGTTTCCAAAGTTATAATTCAAATCCAAACCTATATTAAGTTTTTTATTTACTTTATATCCTGTTGCAATAAAAACTTTATTTAATCCTCCAACCCCTTTAAACCGAACTTCTCTGCCATCAGTTTCTGTTTTATCAAGTTCATACCCTACCGAAGAAATAGGAATAAGCCCAAAACCAAAACCAAATTTACCTGCAGGAATACCTATTGCCAAATAATCTAAAGAGGCATTGTCTCCCGAGGAAGATTCTGTAGCATTACTAAATTCAAAATTGCGATATGAAGCTCCTACGGTATAAGCTGTAAGTGCCAGTTCTCCAAAAGATGCCGGATTTTGGAGATTTAAATGAATACTGTCTGTAAGCACACTCAATCCCCCCATCGATCTGTTTTCAATTGTTCCTTTAAACTTCGGAATCCCTATTCCATAAAAAGAATATGGAGATGAAGTGCCTTCCTGAGCGTTAGATATTATGGCAACATGTACCAAGATGATCACTAAAATCTTTTTTATCATTTATTATTATTAAAAGCTAAAATGTGGTTTAAACCCTCCAACAAAAAATTGGAAGTGGCAAATATGCTATTTTTTAATCTTTTAGACAAAAAATGTGCGTCTCCACCGGTTAAAATAACTGTTAAATCAGGATAATTGTTGCAATATTGTGTAATTACACCATCTATTTCGTGTAAAATTCCGAAAACCACTCCTGAATGTATTGCCTCTTCTGTGCTTTTTCCTATATGATTTTTGGGGGCAGTAAGTTGCAATAGTGGCAATTTTGCAGTAAAGCTGTGCAGGCTACTATATCTTAATCGTATTCCTGGCGCAATAGCTCCTCCAAAATACTCTTCTTTTTTGTTTTTAAAATCATACGTTATACACGTTCCTGCATCTATTACCAAAACATCTTTGCCCGAGAATTGATCTGTAGCGGCAGCTACCAAAGCCAAACGATCAATCCCCAGTGTCTCTGGTGTGCCATAAAGATTTTTGAATGGCATTTTGACCAGATGATCCAAGACCAAAGTATCAAAAAGCGACTTTATGTATGCAATATAACTTTGTTGCAAGTTTGATACGGAAGAGATTATAGCATTTGTAATTCCTGGATACTCTTCTGTAATTTTTTGTATCGTTTTTTTAAAACTTTCTTGCCTTATCGTTTTTTTGTATATAATTTCTGCACCTTCAAAAACGCCAATTTTTGTAAAAGTATTCCCTACATCAATAACAAGATTCATATCCTAATTTATAAGTTGTAAAAATACAAAACGATTTTTTTACAATTTTCTTTTGTGTATTAAAAAAAGGGTTCTATATTTGCATCCGCTTACAACAAGGTGCCTTAGCTCAGTTGGTAGAGCAAAGGACTGAAAATCCTTGTGTCCCTGGTTCGATTCCTGGAGGCACCACATCTTGAAAGTGAAACCCTTGATAATTGATTATCAAGGGTTTTTTGTTTTATATCGTCTCCCAAAAGCCTTTAATACGGGATCCAGGATCATAGAATGCTTCTATCTTTGCATTAAAAGATTCTGCTGAAGCATTGGTACTTCGATTAATAAAATAATTTAAAATTGGATCTGTAGTTGATTGTTATTGTATTTGCTATTGTATTAAATGCTTTAAAGGGATCAAGACTAATTAAGATCTTGCTATTTGACTAGAAAATAAGTTTTAAAAGAATAAGAAAGGTGAACTGACAAATCAGTTCACCTTTCTTATTCTTTTATAGGGTATTTTAGGTGTTTCAACTATAAAAAAAGGGAGTATTCCCCCGAAAATAACATACTGATTTACAATAAATTTACTAACGTAATAATAACTTTTAAAAATAACTATAATGGCACAAAAAATCGACAAAAAGATTAATGGAATTGACGTTAAGGTATCTTCTTACAAGATTAATCTTTTAGCTTACAAAGAAATAGCCGGCAGAGTAGTTATTAAAGCATCGACAAAAAAGATTAAACAAAAAGATATTAAAGTAACAGTAACTAATCATTATTTTGCTTTAAATCCACATCCAGCCCCACAAATTCCAGTAATGATCGGGAATCCTATTTCAAAAACAACTTTTGAAAAAAAATATACAACGGTTCGACATTTTGCGGTTGGAATAGGTGTTAAAATTAAAGGTAGTTCTATATCTCCCTCAATTCCTTCAGGATTGGTAAACCTTCCTGTTAGTGGTGTTATAACAAGAGCAACTATAACTGTGAGCGGAAAAACAGAAGTAATCATCACTCAGAAAGGAACGGTAGGGGCTATTTAACACCTTATCCTATATAAGGTTCAATTTATATACAATCAAGGGCTGACCTAAGGTATCAACTTGCTTTTCCTCTTCTCAAGAGCAAGTGTTTCTTTAGGCACAAATACATGCTTAATTATCTGTTAAGCTATTTCCATACACGTATTTATCTACTAGCCTTTATGCTTTAATTCAAACAATCAATTAATCCCTAAGCAATAGCTGAAATTGAATGAATGAATTATTAATATTTGCTTTTACCAAAATTCCTTTTTTATACAAATACTGATTCTTTTTTCCGTTATGTAATGTGAGCTCATAATAATTCTCTCCTATTCTTGCTAATTCACCATATTGTGCTGAATGTTCAGAAAACACCTTTTTAACGGTGCTTGGTTCTTCAAAAAAAAGTTTAACGCCACTATATGTAATTTTATCTTCGATTTTATGGTATTTTTTATTTTTTGAATTAATTAAATAATATGGATCTTTCCATTGAATATCAGATGAATGGTGCTGTTTATCATTTACTGTATTGTCTACATTTGCATAAATAAGTTGCTCTTGATTATAAACTGCTTTCAGGTCATATTTCAGATGTATATTAACCAATAGTTTTACTTGTACATCAAGGTGGTAATTAAATGAAATTTTATTGTCTATTATATTTTTTGATACTTTCAAAATTCCTATAGTATCTTTTTTAAAAATAATATCATAAATATTGGTTTGTGCATGGGATGTATAAAAAAATACTGACCAAAAAAGACAAACAACAAACTTTAAAGTTTTTTTTTCTATAAATCCCATTGTGTACTTTATTAGAATAAATTTCAATAAAAGTAGTACATATATAACTTTAAAAAAAGAGGGTGCCTGAAAAGTCAAACACCCTCTTTTTTTTATTATGAATACTTCAAAAAACCGACTCTAAAAGAAGATTTTACGGAAAGTAATAAAGTTTTTTAGAAAATATTACAAATAATTAAGCTGAATTTTATCAAAATTTACTTTTTAGACAGCCTCTTTTGGTTGTTATCTTCTGTAGCGTTTTTTATTAATAAAAAACGTGTTATTATTTTTTTATTTATTAATCTACCTGCTCAAGAGCAATAATAGTTCTGACAACATATTCCTGTTCGTCCCCTTCTTCATCGATTTCAGTTTCGGTTTCAGAAATATAGGTTATGTTAAAGATTTTACCTATATATTTCCCTTCGCTTAAATCCTCTTTTTCACTAACCTCTGAACTAATTTTAGAAAAAACAATGATATCTTCTTCTCCATCTTCATCGGTATATTTAAACCCAAATGTATCTCCGTCATAACCATCATAAACACCTGTTATTGTTTCAGTTTCCTGATTATTGTCTATTTTTTCAATTGCAAATGTATGGATACAAAAAAACAATGTAAATACTACCGGAATTAATTTTTTTATATGTTTCATTTTATGTAAAACTTTAAATTATAATATTATATTTTTTTTCCAGAAGTTTATCACCTCAAGTCTGGTTCTTTTAGCAAGTATTCTCTAAGAAACTTACGTGTGATATATTGACCACATTTTATACCTGATTTTTTTGAATCTACCTTTTTTATGTAAAGAATCACTTTTACAGGGATTTACAACTTAAAATTTATTTATATAATACCATATTTTTTTATGCTAGTTCTAATTTTTCGATTTTATAGACAATAAAATCTTCATCTTTATTTTCTTGATATTCAGAATAAGTTATCACAAAACTTTTTCCTCTGAACTTATCTGTTTTAAGGTCAAATTTTCTAATTGCAGTCATCGATATTTTTTGAAACACCAGGGTATCCCCATTGTCCATCACAAACTGATAGTATCCATTATAGTATTTCTTAAACATTCCGTACTCGACATTTTGATTAACAACTATGCCTTTCATTGCCTTTGCATTTAATCAATATTACATAGCTTAAAAAGTTGTTTTACTACTTTTTTATCTGATTTACCAAGGGATTTTGCTACTTGCTCCCAATGTACCCACATAATATTTTTAAATTTATGTGGTTCTGCCAACTCAAATGGTTTATGTGGATCTCTACAAAAGAAATAATGTTTGGTTAGTCTTTGTTTTTCATTTTGTTCGATAGTAACAGAACAATGGTATATCAGGTCTTCCTCAGAAATTTTCACTCCTGTTTCTTCATAGGTTTCTCTAATAAGAGCTGTTTCCGGGGATTCTCCGGGTTCTAAAAACCCTCCGACCAATCCGTATCGTGTTTCGTCAGCTAGTTTTTGCAAAACCAGGATATTTTCTCCTTGAAACACAATCAACCTTGATTTTTCTTTATGTTTCTTTATTTTCACACCAAATAATTTATATTTGAATTTGACATTATATACTAATCATGAGGTACTAAATTTACTATTTACCCCATAATAATTGGTCAATATGGATTCCATTTCTTTTTCTCCATTTTCAATTTCCATAACTTGTTGCCATAAATCTTCATTCAAAAGCTCTCGTAAAGGTTGATTGACTTTTGAGATATACTTAAAGGCTTTTATTAATTTTTTATCCCAGGACTTATAATATTTAGGCAAATCATCCGGATACACAATTTTTCTTCTGGTTCCTTCATTGATTCCTCTAAAGGGTTTATCTATATTTAGGTATCCATAATCATCTGTTAATTGTTCTCCGGGATGAATATCCCTTATGGCTACCTCAAAATTATATGCCGTGGTAAGACAATTAGAGTTAAAACTATGGTTTACGAATCTTCCATTATCCCAACAAAGCACCAGATTACCTTTATTGTTTTTGTAGGCGTAAGTTTCTAAAATATCTTTGTATATAGGTTCTAAGGAGTTATATTCATTTAACGTAAACTCACGATCAAATTTATCTAACACCCAAGTAATAGTTCCCATAGGAATAAGCTCTTTGGCTACAACACCATAACCCACCTCAGGGCTTATGTGTTTAATTTCGGTGTGTGGATGTATCATTTTTATATTAAATCATATTTTAAATTTTAGTTTTTTTTCAATTGCTTCTATCATTATGTTGGCTATATCCAAACCTGTTGCATTTTCGATTCCTTCCAATCCAGGCGAAGAATTAACTTCTAATAACAATGGTCCTTTATTGGATCGAATAATATCCACTCCTGCTACCGGAAGGTTTAATATTTTTGCTGCTTTGACAGCCAGTTTACGCTCTTCAGAAGTTATCTTTATTTTAGAAGCTGTTCCTCCCTGATGTATATTTGCTCTAAACTCGCCTTTGGCAGCTTGCCTTTGCATGGATGCTACTACTTTTCCATTAACTACAAAGCACCTTATATCCTGGCCATTAGCTTCTTTAATAAATTCCTGAACAAGGATATTGGTTTGCACACTTTTAAAGGCATTAATAACACTTTCTGCTGCTTTATTTGTTTCTGCCAGAACTACTCCTTTACCTTGTGTGCTTTCTAAAAGTTTAATAATTAATGGTGCACCATTTACCATTTTAATTAAATCTTTGGTGTCTAAAGGGGATTTTGCAAATCCTGTTATTGGTATATGGATATCGTGTTTGGCAAACAACTGTGTTGCTAATAATTTATCTCTGGATTGTGTTATAGCTTCTGCAGAGTTGAGACAGTATGCCCCCATAGAGTCAAATTGACGAATCAATGCGCAAGCATAAAATGTAACCGAAGGTTTAATCCTAGGTATAATGGCATCAAATTCATCTATAATATTACCTCCTCTATACCGTATTTCTGGTTCTATAGCATCTAATTTCATATAGGCTTGCTCTACATTCAAAAAGACCATTTCGTGCCCTCTTGCAATACCTGCCTCAATCACTCTTTTATTACTATATAACTCTGGATTACTTGCTAGCAATGCAATTTTAAGTCCTGATTTTTCTTTTATAAAAGGCGCATATTTTTTTGAAACTTGTTCTTTTGTAAAACCGGTTTCTAAATATGTCTCGGACGGATTTACTATATAGCGATTCATTAGTGCTTCTCTGCCTAGTAACATTCTAAACTCCATAGCATCTCTATTGGCAAGTGTTAGCTCTATTTCAAAAGTTTGATTACCAATAGTTACGAGGGTTTTAATCACATAACGTTGTTCTGAAATACCTGAAGAACTTTTTACTAAGCGTTTATCATAAAGTCTTGTCTCACAAGTAATAAAAATACTACGGTTATCCTGGATAGGGTTTACCTCAAAGCGCACCCACTCTTCGGTTCCCCTATGAATAATTTTAATATTGTTGGCTTGTATTGAAGATGTTTTTGCTCCAGAATCTACCCTTGCTTTAATTGCTGGTATACCAAACTCTTTAAACACACACCATTCTTCACTTCCTATTACTCTTAAATTTTCTATTTCCAATTTGTTTTATTTTATACTAATTTTAATACGAACATATTTACGACTTCTACCAAGATAAGAATAATGATAATCCATTCTAACTTGCTACTTTCCCTGTGAAACATAATATCTTTAAATAATTCGAGGTTTTCTTTAATAACCTCTATCTGATCCTGAATGCTTCTATATCTGTCTTTAAGATCAAAAGCTTTTTTAAGATCCTGGTCAAATTTATTTAATATCTCATCATCCCAAGTCACATCATGAGAATCGAATATATATAAATTTTCAGATATTTTATTTTTAATATTTAAAACTTTGCCTATGTATTTTTTGAGTTTTTTACCACTAATATCCAATTTACCTTTTTCTTCAAGATATATGGTATGTGTATTAGTTTCTTCCAAAATCAACTCAGATATAAGAGCATAACTATCCAAAGCCACAGATTGAGATATATTAAGCATAATAAGGCGCAGTTTATCTACTGAAAACTCTGGTAAATTTACATACCCGGGAGTTATCTCGCCATCGCCATTTCCTACAAAAATTTCGATCTGGTCAGAAAGTTTATCTTGAAGAGGGTTTTTGCTAAACTGTAAAATTTGGTTGGTAATTTGTTGAGTTTCATTTTTTTCTACATTATAAAAACAGATTACTCCATATTTAAAAATATAGATATATTGCTCATTATCTTTTTCATAAAACAACTCATCTGTACCCGAAAACAATAATGTTCCTTTAAAATCGAGCTTACAGTTTTTTATTGAAATTGCATCTGCAACCTGAATAGCATAAGCATCATTACTCATTTTTTTTATGCAGTAAATATCTCGTTAGGATTCTTAAAGCTTTTAAACTCTACCATGTATCCATTAGGGTCTTTGACAAAAAAAGAAAGGTGTTCTCCTACTTTGTTTTCAAAAAATGTAGTCTCTGTGGTTACTTCCAAATCCATTGAAAAAAGTCGGGAATACAATTTTCCCCACGCCTCTACATCTATAATTACCCCAAAATGAAACGAAGGCAGGATTTGTTCTCCCAGACGATAGCTTTTGAAATCAAAACTAAAGTCTCCTGCTTTGGTAAAAGTAATTTGATTACCATAAAGATCTATATCTGCCCATGTATCTGTATTTCGCCCTAATCTCGCACCTAGTTTATAGGTATAAAAATCTATAGTGCTTTGTATATCTTCGCAAGGAAGTGCTAAATGGAACTCTGCTTTTTTCATTTTTTATCTATTATATTTTTGAGTGTTTTATATGCAATGATTCGAATATTTTTAGAAACCTAAGGCACAAAAACGATTCTATCTAGCAAGCCGGATGAAGCTTTCATTTTAGAAATCAGCCTGAAAATTTGATGTCTTATCCATAAGACTACTTTTGGAGTAGACCTCTTTATTCTCCCAAACCCGAATCTGAAAAAAAAGTTCATTTATCTAGGCAATACATTATTAATATATCAAAAGTAATAAAAAAGTTATATCAATTTTTTTTTTGCGCAAAAAAACACATTCTCGCCTAATAAACGATAAAACAATCTTTTACTGATATAGAACTCATCTTGACTTTTTCTATTTCCTAAAAAAAAATGGCTGAAATTTACCCATATTTCGTTACTTTTCTTACCCGTAGCGCTACTATGGCTTTCAAAAAGTGCCTCATTTGGTCAAATTTCAACTCATTTTCGGTTAAAAACAAAAAGTCAAGATGGGTTCATATATAACATGCCTTTGAAAAAATGGCTAAAAAACATCTACATTAAAAAAAAATGAAAACTAGCATTAAAGAATTAAAATTGTACAGATTTTTTGATTTCTTTATTTGTAAATTTGATAACAACTATAAATCCAAAAAAATCTGATGAAACGAGTTTTGGTTCCTGTTGATTTTTCCAACAACGCTTCTAACGCATTAGATTATGCCAGAATGCTCTTTGCTTCAGAGAGCTGCATATTTTTTTTATTACATGTATACATTGGTAACACTCCTAATTTATTAAATGAGGAATATACTAATCCCATGTCTAAAGAATCCAAGGAAAACCTCAACAACCTGCTAAATAAAATTGTTGAAAGTAATGATAACATAAGGCATAGCTTTGAAAAAATCACCCAGACTGACCCTCTTGTCAAAGCCATAAATACTATTATACTATCCAAAAATATAGATTTTATAACCATGGGAACCAAAGGTGCCAAGGGTGCTAAAGAAATTTTTCTTGGCAGTAATGCGGTAAGAGTGATTAATGGAGTACATAATTGCCCTATAATTTTGGTTCCTCAAAATTATAAAATAAAAATTCCTTCGTTAATTGCTTTTTCTACAAATTTTAAAAGAGCTTTTGATAAAAGGGAGCTTAAATTGCTAATTTCTATTGCTTCATCTTGTAATGCAAAAATAAATATAACCAGGATTATGGAAGAGGAATATCTAACAGACTCCCAGTCCGAAAATAAAGAAAATCTAAAAAGGCTATTTAATGACTTGGATTATATTTTTTGTAAAATAGACGTAGAAACTTCAGAAACCAATGCTTTAAGAGATTTTGTGAAACAAACAGAAAGTGATTTGATATCTTTAGTGCATCACAAACACAATTTTTTTCAAAAGATAACGGAAGAGGATGTGGTTGATAAAATAAGTTTTAACAGCCCGGTACCTCTTTTAATATTACCTGAATTAAAATAAAACCTTAGCTCTTTATCGAACTCATTCCATTTTTTGGATGTATTTAGCCTTATAACATTTATGTATCGTTATACCTTAATAAACGTAACGCATTAATAACTACAATTAACGTAGAGCCTTCGTGAATTGCTACTGCTGTGCCTATATTGGCTATCCCAAGTAAGGTTGCAGGGATTAAAAAAGCTACAATCCCTAAACTTATCCATAAGTTTTGTTTAATTATAGATTTAGATTTTCTACTTAACCCAATTACAAAAGGTAAATTTTCGATCTTATCAGACATTAAAGCTACATCGGCGGTTTCGAGTGCTACATCGCTTCCTGCGGCTCCCATTGCAATACCAACAGTACTATTTGCTATTGCCGGAGCGTCGTTTACCCCATCCCCAATCATTGCTATTTTAGAATATCGTTGTTTGAACTCTTCTATAGCTGCTACTTTGTCTTCTGGTAACAGGTTGCCTCTTACCTCTGTTATTCCTATTTGTTTTGCTATAGAATTTCCCACATTTTGATGATCCCCTGTAAGCATTATCATTTTTTTAATACCTATAGTTTTTAAACGACTTAATGTGTTTTTTGCACTTTCTCTGGGTATATCCATCACACTTAACAAACCGATTAATTCGTTATTAAATGCTACTAACATTGTCGTCTCACCGTTTTGCAACAACTCCTGTAGTTTTGTCTCAGTTTCTACACAGATTGATATGTTTTGGTCTGTCATCAACTCTTTATTACCTATATACACCTCTTGTTCTCTGTAAATTGCTTTTAGTCCTTTTCCTTGAATGGCTTGTGCATTTGTTGCTTTATTTTTTCCTTCTGCACCGTATTTTGCTTTTATATCTTTTACTATTGCTTTTGCCAAAGGGTGGTTACTTAAGCTTTCTACATTTGTTACGATATCTAAAAAGGTATTTTTATCAAATCCGTTAAAAACAATAAGATTAGTCAATTTAGGTTTTCCTTCGGTTAAGGTTCCTGTTTTATCAAAGGCAATTATGGTAAGACTACCCAAATCCTCTAAAGCACGCCCCCCTTTTATAAGAACTCCACCTTTTGCTGCTCTGGCAATTGCACTTAACACAGCACTTGGGGTAGAAATAGCTAATGCACAAGGACTGGCAGATACCAATACACTAATAGCCCTGTACAGGCTTTCTTTTACTGTTTCGTCGATTACCAAATATGCAAAACATAAAATAACTACCAATACAATTACTACCGGCACAAACCATTTTTCAAATTTTTTAGTTAGTAGTTGGGTAGGTGACTTTTTTGTTTCTACCTCGCTAACCATTTTAATTAGTCTGGAAATGGTAGAGTCTTTACTTAGCTTTAATACTTGTACCTCTATACTACTATCCCCATTAATGGTCCCTGTAAAAACAACATTGTTTTTATGAATATCCTTAAATTCTGGCAGGTTTTCCGGATTAGCGTACGCTGTTTTATCTACCGGCATACTCTCTCCTGTTATAGGAGCCTGATTAATGCTGCTACTTCCTTTTATAATAACCCCATCTGCAGAGATTTTAGCATTTGGTTTTACTACAATAACATCGTTAAGTTGCAACTCTTCTACCGCAACTTCTATTATAGTATTTCCTTTTTTGGCTAAAGCTGTTTTTGGCGATAAATCTCCCAAAGCTTCTATGGATTTTTTTGCTTTATTCATGGCAAAATGCTCTAAAGCGTGCCCTATACTAAATAAAAAAAGTAAAAGTGCTCCTTCATGCCAACTACCAATATATGCTGCTCCTATAGCTGCAATAATCATTAAAAAATCTATTTCAAATTCTCTTTTTTTGATTTTACCAACAGCTTCTAAAACGGTGTAGTATCCCCCAAAGAAATAGGACAAAACAAAACTTGTTAATACTCCCCAATCCGGTGCATTGATGAGCCTGTACAGGATTATTCCTGTAAAAAAGAATATCCCGCTTAATATCGCAAAATACAACTCTGTTTTTTCTCCAAAAACACCTCTGTGATTATGATCGTGGTCGTGGTTTTCTGAATGTTTATGTCCCATTTTTAACTTATAGCTTTACAACTACAAAGGTACTTTAAGCACTACTGCATTGTATGTGCATTATTGGCTACACTTGTCACAAACTCCTTTTACCAGCATATTTATATCTTCTGGAATAAATTTTTTTGGCAAACTTATTTGTGGTATTTGATGATTTGTTAAGCAAACTGTTTCTCTGCAACTATTACAATGAAAGTGCAAATGTAAGTCCCTATGTTTTTCTGGTTTATTTTCATGATTACATAATGCGTATTTAGGAATACCCGTTCCATCATCAATTTGATGTACAACTCCTTTTTCTTCAAACGTTTTAAGGGTTCTGTATAGTGTTGTTCTATCTGATTTTTCAAAATTATTTTCTACAACAGACAGACTTACTGCTGTAGTTTTAGATTCTATAAACCGGTAAACCAACATTCGCATAGCGGTAGGTCTAATACCATATTGTTGTAATATTTTTTCTATTTTTTTCATTCTCTTTAGTGTGAGTGCTCTGCTTCACTTTTTTTCATTTCTGCCACCAAATAATACGCTCCACTTTTTACTACCAATACCTTTTTATCGGTTTTATCTTTAAAATCAAAAGCAGTAAATCCATTACTGGCAGATGTAACGATAATTTCTTTGGGTACAAATCCCCAGGTACCATTGTCTTCCTTTTTGGCAGTAAACACATAGGATATACCTCCTTCCTCAAAAATAGCATCTTCTGGCAAGGCTTGCTCCATTTTATTTTCTGTTAATATTCTGGCATTCACATACATTCCCGGGATCAGGTTGTTGTTTTTATTTTCTATTTCTGCATGAACATGTAATGCTTTTGGTTCTTCTTCAAAAGATTTTCCTACAGAATAAATATTTGCGGTCATTTCCTGATTGCCTAATGCTTCTATCATAAAAGTAACTAATTGCCCATTTTTCACTTTACTAATATCTTTTTCAAAAACCATTAAGTCTGCATGTATATGCTCTGTGTTTACAATTTCGAACATTGGGGTTTGTGGCTGTACGTATTGCCCTGATTTGATTTGCACTTTTTCTACAAATCCATCTATGGGGCTTTTAACAGGTGCTGCCTGTACTATATTTCCTTCTCTTACCTTTTGCGAAGAGATCCCTAATAATTGTAATTGACTTTCGTATCCTTTGGCTAATCCTTTACTGCTTGAAAACTCGGATTTTGCTTGTTGATAATCCCTGCCAGAACCTACTCCTGCATCATACATTTTTTTTTGACGATTATAATCCTGCTCCAGAAATGTAAGCCTATTATAAGCTTCCATATATTTGGTTTGCATCGTAATTATATCCGGATGACTAATATATGCCAAAACTTGTCCTTTGCGAACCTCATCTCCTTCTATAACATTGATGCCACTTATATTCGCCCCTAAAATACTGGTTACAACTGCTTCATTTTGCGGTGGCACACCTAGTTTACCATTTACCTGTATAAAATCCCCCATATTACGTTTAGAAACAGTATCTATTTTAATATGTAATGCCTCTATTTGTTCCTGGGTTAAGGTTAGCTCTTCTTCATGCTCCTCTTTTGTTTCTTTATTTTCTGTTTGGTTTTCTTCTATATCCTCTTTATCCTGTGTTTTACTAAGAGTCCCGTTACAGCTTACTAACATTATCGTGCTAATAAGAGTTATAATTATATATAAATGGATGTTTTTCATCGGTATGTTTTTATTGTTTTGAAGTTAAAAAATATTCTAACTGTATTTTACTATCTAAGTATTGTTGAAGCACCACCCAGGTATTGATCTCTAATTGAATAGCATCTTTCATGTTTTGAAGAAAAGCAATGTATCCCATAGCTCCTTCTTTATAAGATAAAGTAGCACCATTACGCTGTTCTATAGCTAATGGCAACGCTTCGTTTTTATAATATCCCCAACTTTTTTGCAATTGCTCAAACTGAGTTACCCTAGTATTAAATTCTCTTTTTAATTGGGTTTCTTTTATTTTATTTTCTTGTTCCACAATTTGTGCGTTGATCTTTAGTGCTTTTGTTTCTGCCTTGGTTTTATTAAAAACCAAAGGTATTTGCACCCCTATCTGATAGCTATTAAATCCGGATTGATCCCCTATGGTTTGAAATCCATATTGTGCAAACAGCTTTGGCAAAAATTGGGTGTTTGCAACTCTGTATTGAGCTTTGGCAACTTCCTGCTGGGTTCGCCAATACACCATTAAGGGATGATCTTTCATGGTTGTTTCTATTACCAAAAAATCGACCTCTAATTTATCTATAGGAATGGCTGTAACATCATACGATTTCTCATCAAACAGCCATTGATTTAGTTCTTGTAATGCTATTTGATAAGATGTGTATGCCTGTTGTTTTTGCAAAGTGATCCATTTTCCCTGATTGGCTGTCGCATTGTATTCTAGTTTTGAAATTGCTTCGGTTTCGAACCGCAGATCGATTGCTTTATTCAAGTTTGAAAATACGGTTTCTATTTCTGCATAGGAGGCATAGATTTGTTTTGCTGTATAGGCTTTAACCCATGCAGATTGCACACTTTTTTTAACTTCTGAAACTGTAATCTCTACATTTGTTTCGGCTAATTTTATGTTTTCTTTAGCTAATCTGCTTTTTGATGCTATCCCAAAAACATCTATATTATTTTGTCCTATCCCCAGAATTGTATAGGTTGCATCGTTACTATTATTTCCTATTTCTTCTCCTGAAGTAAAGATCTTGGTATTCCCAAAATCCCATGCCGTAGTTTTTAGTGTTTTTTCCTTCTCTACAGATAATTTTGCAGATTCTATGGCTGGATAATTTTGCAATGCTACAGTAACCGCTTCTTTCATAGATACAGATGGTTGTTGTGCTGTAGTCATCCCAAAGCAAAATAGTATTAAAACAAATATCGCTATGGGGCTTGATGTTATCATTTTCATTTTTTGTTGTTCTTTGGATTCGATCCATTTATACAGAATCGGAATAACAAACAGGGTTAATAAAGTAGCGGTTAATAATCCGCCTATAACTACTGTAGCCAAAGGTCTTTGTACTTCGGCTCCGGAGGAGGAGGATAATGCCATTGGTAAAAACCCTAGCATATCTGTTAGCGCTGTTAATAATATAGGTCGAATACGTCTTCGTGTTCCTATCTTAATACGATCATTAATATCTGTAACTCCTTCTTCCTTGAGTTCATTAAAACCACTAATTAACACTAAGCCGTTTAATACCGCTACCCCAAACAGTACAATAAATCCTACTCCGGCAGAAATACTAAATGGCATATCCCTAAGTATTAATGAAAAAATCCCTCCTATGGTAGCCAAAGGAATTGCCATATAAATCATTATGGTTTGTTTAAAAGATTTTAGTGCAAAAAAGATGAGAATAAAAATCAACCCCAGAGCTATTGGCACTACAATTTTTAGTTTACTTGTAGCTCGTTCCAGGTTTTCAAATGCACCTCCATAGCGAATATAATATCCAGATGGCAGAGATATATTTGCTTCCATTTTTTGTTTAATCTCTTCTACCAAGGATTTAATATCCCGACCTCGTACATTAATTCCAACATAAATACGGCGATTCGTATTATCCCTGCTAATTTGCATTGGCCCCGGCTTGTAGCTTATCGTTGCTACCTCTTTTAACGGAATTTGTGCTCCGCCGGGTAAGGTAACAAATACGTTTTTAACGCTATTCAAATCTTTGCGAAACCCCTCCTTTAAACGCACCACCAGGTCAAAGCGTTTTTCTCCTTCAAAAATGGTTCCGGCTACCCCCCCGGCAAAAGCGGTTTCGATAAGGGTATTTAGCTCTTTGATCTGCAACCCATATTGTGCTATTTTATTTCGGTTATACACAATTGTAATTTGTGGTTGCCCGGCGGTAGCTTCTACTTTCATATCTGCTACCCCATCTACCGTTGCAATTATTTTACCCATTTCTTCTGCTTTTTGAGCTAAAACGTCTAAATCATCTCCATAAAGTTTTACTGCTATATCTTCTCGAACCCCTGTTATAAGCTCATTAAACCTCATTTCTATAGGTTGTGTAAATTCATAATTTACCCCGGGAATTTGTTCTACTTTTTCTTTTATTTTATGAATAAGTTCTTCTTTTGAAGTAGCATTTGTCCATTCTGAAACGGGTTTTAGAATTACAAAAACATCGGCAATATCCATTGGCATTGGATCTGTTGGCACGTCTGCAACTCCTATTCTACTTATAACCTCTATAGCTTCAGGAAAGTTTTTCTTTATCATACTTTCAATTCTGGTAGTCGTCGAAATTGTTTCAGACAGAGAGCTTCCTGGTTTTAAGATAGCATGAAACGCCAAATCTCCTTCGTCTAACTGGGGTATAAATTCTCCTCCCATTCTGGTAAACACAAGGGTGGATATTGCTAACAGCACCACTGCAGAAAGGATAATAAGCTTTCCTTTTTTTAAAGCTTTTGACAAGCTGTTTTCATACATACCCTCTAACCAATGTACAATTTTGTCTCCCCAATATTGTTTTTCGGTTTTTGGCACTTTTAAAAACACTGCGGTGATCATTGGTACATAGGTTAGACAAAGCACCATTGCCCCTATCATTGCAAAGCCAAAAGTTAATGCCATTGGCTTGAACATTTTTCCTTCTACTCCTTCTAAAGCTAAAATTGGCAAGAATACTATAAGGATTATAAATTGCCCAAAGAAAGCAGTATTCATCATTTTTGAAGAAGCTACCCTGGTTACTTCGTCTCTTATTTTGGGAGTTATTTGTTCTCCTTTTTTTATTCGTTGGTACAAATAGAAAACGGTACTTTCTACAATAATAACTGCTCCATCTACAATAATCCCAAAATCTATAGCTCCCAAACTCATTAGGTTTGCCCATACATCAAAAATATTCATTAATATAAAAGCAAAAAGCAGGGATAATGGTATGGTAGATGCGACTACCAAACCACCCCGCCAATTACCCAGAAAAAATACCAGAATAAAGATTACGATCAATGCTCCTTCTAATAAATTATTTTTAACAGTAGAGGTGGTACTGGCTATTAATTTACTACGGTCTAAAAATGGCTTTATGGTTATCCCTTCTGGTAACGATTTTTGAATTTCAGATATTCTGGCGGTTACATTTTTAATAACATCATTGGTACTGGCTCCCTTCAACATTAAAATCATTCCTCCAACGGCTTCGCCTTCACCGTTTTTTGTTAAGGCTCCATAACGTGTGGCGTTTCCAAACTGTACGGTTGCGATATCTTTAATCGTAATCGGGATTCCTTGTTTATTGGTGACTACAATTTTTTTAATATCCTCTAATGTCCGAACCAGTCCTTCTCCCCTAATAAAATTAGCTTGATGGTTTTTTTCTATATAGGCACCTCCTGTGTTTTGATTATTGTTTTCTAAAGCTTTATATACATCATTAATAGTGATGCCTATCGCTTTAAGGTCGTTTGGATCGATACTAACTTCGTATTGTTTTGCACTACCGCCAAAAGCATTTACTTCGACAACCCCGGATACCATTGCCATTTGCCTGCGAATGATCCAATCCTGGATCGTACGGAGTTCTGTAGCATCGTAGGTGTTCTTAAATTCTGGTGCTATTTCTAATGTATATTGATAGATTTCGCCCAGACCTGTAGAAATTGGCCCCATAAAAGGCTCTCCAAAACCTTCCGGGATATTGGATTTAATTTCATTTAGCTTTTCGGCCACTAATTGCCTGGGTAAGTAGGTATCTAAATCGTCGCTAAAAACTATGGTTACCACAGATAACCCAAAGCGGGATATAGATCTTATTTCGGTAACTTCTGGCAGGTTAGCTACTGCAACCTCTATAGGATAGGTAACAAATTGCTCGATATCTTCTGTACCCAGATTGGGTGCTTGTGTAATTATTTGTACCTGATTATTGGTTATATCGGGAACTGCATCTACAGGTACTTTTGTAATGCTATAGATTCCGCCTGCAATTAATGCAAACGTGAACAATGCAATAACAAACTTGTTATGGATTGAAAAGTCAATCAGTCTATTAATCATAGAATAAAATTTAATTCAGTTAAAATAATTTGCCTGAAGGCAAAACGAAAAGGACATAGGTATCCCTGTAAAATCTGAATTAAACCCTGGGTGGTTGTAGAATAGAGTAGTTTACCTCTTGCTTAGAAGTTACCAAACGTGTATTTACTATTTTGGATATTTGTGGTGTTATAATCTTATAAGGATATACTCCGATTTCTGCTACATTTACATGGCAACACTGGCAGGAACAAAAAGGGGAGCACAAATCTGTATGATGGTTATCTGTATCCTGATCCTGATAATGAGCCAACTGCTCTTCTAGAGAGTTATTTTCTATAACAGCATCTTCACAAGGGATAAAAGATAACCCTAAGAAATAAACAGATAATATGATTACAAAAATTTTCACCATACAAAGATAAAGAAATATTGGTGCAATGGTATTGCAAAACTCTGGTTTCCTAGAAAATAGTCTTTTTTTATTGTTTTTTTAATATCCTATTTAGAATTTTGATATAAAGGGTTATAATTCTTGAAGCCCGGAACTATAATTTCTCTCCCCGTAGCTCTTTTTGTGCTCCCGGTTCTGTAAAACCTTTTCCCGGTGCTAAAAAATGCTTCCCGGCAGTATATATACCTTTCCCGTAGGTATAGAGACTCTTCCCGGCGGTTAGGATGGCTCTCCCGGCGCTATAAAAACCTCTCCCGGCAGGGTAATACTCTGTCCCGGCACTATAAAACGTCTTCCTTGCCGCCGGGATCGGGTATATTGCAGGCAGGAAGGTGTTTGGTGCCATCAAAAAGGCTGCTTATTGTGTTTAAAGAGCCTGGTTTTCTTAAAAAAGCGATATAACCATACCAAAAAACAGTGTTTCTGCAATATCCTACTACCTCTACATAAATTTAACTCTTAGCAAAATAGCATTACCTGTATAAGTTAGTATTTTTGCATCGCAAATTTTTATTACAATGCCTGTCAACCCCATTATCCTTTTTGTTTTATTATTAGTTTTCGTTTCCTTTACTACGTATTCTCAAAACTCTGAGGATAAGATAGATTCTTTGGATACACAACCCCCAGAATCTGTATGGCAACTACTTAAACATGATGGGGCATCTATATTTGGAGGGGTAAAACATACCTATACACAACCTTTTAAATGGAAAGGTAAAGATTGGGCTACTTTTGGAGGGGTAACAGCAGGAACGGCTGCTTTATTAACTATAGATAAACCTGCTAATACATATTTTACAAATCAAGGTAAAGATATTCCTAATGGTATACGTGAAATTGGTTTTCGGTTTGGAAAACCTTTACTTAATTATGGATTAACAACCAGTGTTTATGCATTTGGATTATTGACAAAAAACGAAAAAATCAGAAAAACAGGGGTGCTTCTTATTGCTTCAGCTACGGCAGGTGGTTTGATCCAAACGGTGAGTAAAACTTTAGCAGGTCGTGCAAGACCTACTATGGAGGAAGGAAACCTAAGTTTTCATTTTTGGTCTGATGAATCTGGTTACCATTCTTTTCCCTCTGGTCATACTATTCTTTCGTTTACTACTGCTTATGCAATAGGAAAACAGTTTAAAAATCCTTACCTAAAAGGAGGTATCTATGCAATAGGGTTAGTATCTCCTGTATCTCGTTTATGGGAAGGAGCACATTGGCTTACCGATGTGGCTTTGGGACTTGCTATAAGTATAGTTATTGTTGATGGGATAGATAATTATTTAAAGAAAACAGAACGTTATGCTTATCGTAATAAAAAGAATGCAATACGTTGGAATCTTAAATTAGGAGCGGGTCAAATAGGCGTTGTGGGTCGTTTTTAATCCAGGTTATGCAATAGAACTTCGTTATGAAGCTTTGAGATACAATGAAGACTGTTGTTTTCTTACTTTTAGCATAGCAGTTTACCCTGAGTTTATCGAAGGGCT
>NZ_CDSBKO010000065.1:0-31781 GCF_977115655.1 Aquimarina sp. | reverse complement strand
AGCAAAACCGAAGAAGTGAATTTATAATTATTAAATAATTAGAGGTTTATAACACAGGTTAGTTGCTTATTAAAGTTTTATTATCTAAGATATTTGATTTATTATTGTCAGAATATATCTTAGATAATAGAACTTTAAATCATTATGGTTATGGAAAAAGCTCAAGAATGGTTCAATTACGGTATTGAACTGGCAAAAGAATTTGGACCTAAATTAGTTACAGCGATCCTTATATATATAATAGGGTCGTGGGTTATAAAAAAACTAATAGGCAGCATGAAAAAAGTAATGGCAAAAAGTAAATATGATGAGTCATTACAAAAGTTTTTATTAGATCTTGTATCATGGGTATCAAAAGTATTTTTGGTTGTATTGGTTATTTCAAGACTGGGAGTGGATGTTACTACATTTGCTGCAATAATAGCTGCAGCAGGTTTAGCAGTAGGTTTGGCATTACAAGGTTCTTTATCTAATTTTGCAGGAGGAGTATTAATTATGATTTTTAAACCATATAAGATAGGAGATGTAATAGAAGCCCAAGGAGTTATAGGATCGGTTAAATCCATAGAGATTTTTACTACAAAAATAACTACTCCTCAAAATAAACTCGCTATTATTCCTAACGGAGCAATTGCAAATGGAAATATAGTGAATTATTCTGCAGAGAAATGGATGAGGGTGGATCTTACTATTGGAATAGGATATGATGAAGATATAAAAAAAGCAAAAGATGTTTTATTAGAAGTTTTAACCTCTAATCCAAAAGTACTACAAGACCCGGCACCTTCAATAAATGTAGAAGCATTAGGAGAAAGTTCTGTCGATTTGGCGGTACGTCCATATTGCATACCACAAGATTATTGGGATGTTTATTTTGATGTTCTTGAAAACTGCAAAATAGCATTGGATAAAGCAGAAATAGAGATTCCATACCCACATTCTGTAGAAATCCAAAAAAAGATAGTAAAATCAACTATATAAGATAAGAGATCGTCTAAAAGGTAAATATACAAATGTCTAACTGAATAGAATTATTTTTGGTTCAAACGAAAGAGTACTAAAAGATAAGGTTCAGTTTTTTTTGATATGTTAAATTTTCAAAAAATGGAAGCAAAAATGTATTGTTCTTATTATTGGTTAAGTGGTATTACTTGTTTAATTGACGTTTTTTGAATAGAATAAAAACAGACAAAAAGCTTCTAAAACAAGTTTAAATGTTTTTTTTAAATTGTTTATGAAGGTTTTTTCTTTCATTTTTAGTAGTTCTTGATATATTGTTTTTTTATTGGATAGTGTTTTAAGTATTTGATTATCAAATGTTTATTTAGAAAATAACTTTTTTAAAATACTAATTTATTCTTTTTAGAATTGAAATTTATCACATAATTCATGTTATGGTAAAACCATAATTATTATGTGTTTTTAAGGTATACGATTTTAATTATTTGTGACTATCTTTAAATATCGCTTTTAATAAATGAAGTGATATTCTAATTTTTAAGCATAAGGATTAGTATGTAGATTATATAATACTTATATGTTATATAGTATTCAAATAACTTAGTTATTTGAAGTTATTTTGTAGTAAGGGGCAGTTTTGTCTGTCGTAAAAAAATGTGAGGACTATTGAAATTTTGAAATCAATTATTACTATAATATCGAGTTCAATATTTTAAGGTTTAAACAAAAACAACCCCGCAATTGTGAAACTTTGGCGAGCCAACAAAAGCAGGGTCTGAATAACGATTAATTATGGATCAATCATTATGGGAAGACTATTATTTTTCACACAAAAAAAATATCAATTAATAGTATTAATTGAAGTCTGTTTACTTTATTTTAGAGAAAAAACATCTTGTTTTTTTACAGCTTTTTCAGAGCTGAAATATAGTAATTCTTTATCTTCTATACGGGTTTTCCATACTTTTTTTAGTAATTTATTAACTAAATCAATAAATAAAAAAAAATCGGTTTTCATTACAACACCTTTTTTGCCGCTATTAATGTTCGTAAAATCAGTGATTTGTATTTGTTTCTTGTCTTTTTTTAGAAGATTAAAATGTGAAATCAATTGCTTATTTTTTATAAATAAGAAGTGCGTGCAGTTTGGATAAAAATAAAGTTTATAAAATGCAGATAAATATTTTGAAATATAAATAATAAAAAAATTGACTAATACTATAACAGGTATTGGTTATAACAGAACATTTTGACAATGTGTTTACTTAAAACCTTCCGTTTTTAGGGGTAATTTCGGGAGGTTTTTTTTTATAAATATTGTGACAACAATTTTTTTATAAAATTATTACTTGTCTTTAGTTAAAGACAAGGACATTATGTATTTATGTTTCTTGTAATTAAATTTTTATAACAATTTTAAATTAGGTTAAGTAGATTGTTAGGGAGCTGTCTAATGTTTATCATTAGTTCGGCTCTTTTTTTATTCTTAAAATTGTATATGTTTTTATACTTTAGCAGTTATGATAGATATAAAACTTCTGGAATATTTAGAGTCATTCCTTACATCAAGAAGACAAGGTTTGTGCAAAAAAATCCTTAATGAACGAACAAATCATTTTACTGTAGCTGTAGAAGATGTATATCAGCTACATAATACTAGTGCAGTAATACGTAGTTGCGATGTTTTTGGTATACAAAATATACATGTAATAGAAGAGGTTAATGTAAAGCGAATTGATAGGGAAATAGCTATGGGAGCACAGAAATGGGTTGATATTAACCGATATGACTCTACAAGTAAATGTATACAGGTTTTAAAAAATAAAGGTTATCAAATTGTAGCTACTACACCTCATGATGATTCTAAAGTATTACAAGATTTTGATATAAATACACCAGCAGCCTTTTTTTTTGGAAGAGAACAACAAGGGTTAAGTGATACGGTTCTTAATGCTGCAGATAGCAAACTCCACATTCCTATGGTTGGCTTTACAGAAAGTCTTAATATATCTGTTTCCGCAGCAATAATATTACAACATGTTACTTCGAGGTTAAGAGAGACAGATATTAAATGGCAATTATCCGAAGATGAAAAATTAAAAAAACGTTTAGAATGGACAAAGAAGGTAGTGAAGAGTCACGAACAAATAATTGCTCGTTATTATGAAAATAAATAACTTTATTGTCTAAAAACTTTAAGTTATGATCACATGGTTTGAGATTCCTGTTACAAATATGAATAGGGCAAAAAAATTTTATGAAAAAGTATTTGATATTCAGATATCACTTCATGATATGGAGGGCGTTCAAATGGGGTGGTTTCCTAACAAAAATACATCAGGAGTAGCAACAGGAACATTAATTCATGCAGGAGAAAACTATAAGCCTAGTAAAGATGGGGTATTAATATATTTTTCTTGTGATGATGTTGCTAATGAAATCAGTAGAGTAGAAGATGCAGGAGGTGAAATAGTTTTTAATAAAAAAGAAATTTCAGAAAATAATGGTTACATGGCATATTTTATGGATCCTGAAGGAAACCGAATAGCCTTACATTCTATGAAATAGCTTTTAGTTCTGACACTGTTTCAATAAGAATGTAACTTAAATACGAAGTTTTTTTAATTTCATACTTCATAAATCAGTACCTTATTTTCTATCTAATATTTTGTACTCTTCATAACATTCGCTTATAGCATCAAGAATTTGTAAGTCGTTTGCAAATTTTATAAAATCGACAGAATAGTTACAGTTTCTAAGAATTTCATCAATATCTAACCTTTCTACTTGTAGTAAAGCCATTAAAGTAGCACGATCAAATTTAGTTTCTAAAAGATTTCTAATATCATCATCTTTCTTCATTTTACGAAGTTTTCTTAACTCTTTAGATCGTTTACTAAATATATTATATAAAAAATCTGCAGGATTAAATATAGCTCCTAATACCTTATTAACAGCTCCAGGCTGTCTGTTTCCTCCTTCATATCCAGAATTTAGTCCAGAGATACTATATCTGTAATTGTTGTATACAGGTATTCTTTTTGCATCAATTTCTAAATAGCCTGTTAATTGTACATCAGCAACGACAACTTCTTCCAGAGCGATTCCTAATTCGGTCATCTTAATCTTAACTTCTCCAAATTTAATCCAGTCGTTGGTTACTCTAATTCGAATTGGTTTAAAACCTATATAAGAAAAATATAGGGTATCGTTAACCTTAGCCTGAATTTTAAAATCACCTTCATCGTTGGTTATTGTACCAACTACTTGACTAAGGTTTATAATATGAACATTTTGTAGTTTTTGATCATTAGAAGCATTTTGTACTTTTCCAGAAACGATATCAGAGATACTTTCTTTCTGCGAATAAGACATTGTGCTTATTATTAGGCTAATAAAAAATAATATTTTTTTCATTTATTTATAATATAATATTCAATTTTAAATAAAATACCATATACATGTAACAAGATAATATGATTTTTGACTTGATTTTTATGTTATTTTATTTTATTTTATTTAAAATTGAATTATACTAAAGATGCTTTTATGATTATTTACGATCACTTCGTTTTCTTCTGTCTTTTCTTTGGTTACCTCCTCCGCTACTTCTGTCATCACCAGAGTTAAAACGACTTTTGCTTCTGGGTTTAAAACCATCGCTTCTGCGTTTGCCTTTATAACCTCCTCCGCTATTACCTTCACTACGTCCTCCATCACGACGACGTTTTCCACCTCGGCTTCTACCAGAATCTTTAGAGATTTCTACGTTAACTTTTCTTCCTTCCATTTTAAAATCTTCAAAAGCAGAAAGAACGCGTTCCTGATGTTCTGCATTAGTGTTAAAAAACGAAAAGCTTTCTTTTACATCTACCCGGCTTAATGAATCGCTTCCTATGTCTAAAAGGTCCTTTAGGAAATCCTTTAATGTCATCCAGTCAAAACCATCTTTTTCTCCTACATTGATAAAATAACGAGTACTGCCGCTGCTATCATTATCAAAATTACTTTCCCTTTCATTAGAGGTATTCAAATCTTTAGATTTTTTGTAGTAATTATGAAAACGAGAAAATTCTACTGAAAAGAACTTTTTAATTAGTTCCTCTTTAGAAAAACCTTCTAAAACTTCATTAATAGATGGTAAATAGCTGTCAATTTCATGATTTATTTCGGCTTTGCTAATATCGTTTGCGAGATGAAAAAGTTGTACCTGGCAAATTTCTTCACCACTTGGTATATCTTTTTTCTCAAAATTTTGTTTGATAATTCGCTCTACAGATTTAATCTTTCTAACCTCACTTTTAGAAACAATTACCATAGAAACGCCACTTTTTCCTGCGCGTCCGGTTCGTCCACTACGGTGAGTGTATGTTTCTATTTCATCCGGAAGCTGATAATTTATAACATGTGTTATATCATCTACATCAATACCGCGGGCAGCTACATCTGTAGCAACAAGCATTTGTATTTGTCGATTTCTGAAACTTTTCATAACCAAATCTCTTTGGTTTTGGCTTAAATCACCGTGTAAAGCTGCTGCGTTGTAACCATCTTCAATAAGATTTTCTGCTACTTTTTGTGTATCTCTTTTTGTACGACAAAATATAACAGAAAAAATATCAGGGTTAGCATCTGATAGCCGTTTTAATGCGGCATATCTATCTCTTGAGTTTACTACATAATATTCATGAGAAACATTTTTAGATCCAGTATTTTTATGACCTACAGTAATTTCTACAGGATTACGCATAAAACGTTTAGCGATAGTAGAAACTTCTTTTGGCATAGTAGCCGAAAATAACCAAGTGTTCTTTTCTTTTGGAGTATGAGATAAAATAGCGTTAATATCTTCATAGAATCCCATGTTAAGCATTTCATCTGCTTCATCCAGAATACAATATCCAATTTTGGAAATATCTACCATTTTACGGTTAATCATATCCTGCATTCGCCCTGGTGTTGCTACAATAATCTGAGCTCCTCTTTGGATTTGTTTTGCTTGATCGGTTATGCTAGCACCACCATATATAGCTACAGTATTTAATCCGGGGATAAATTTAGAGTAATTTTTAAACTCATTGGTAATTTGTAAACAAAGCTCACGAGTAGGAGATAGGATTAATCCTTGTGTAATTCTGCTGCTGCTATCTATTTTTTCAATTAAAGGAAAACCAAAAGCAGCTGTTTTTCCAGTTCCCGTTTGTGCTAATGCAACAATATCAGTATCTTCATTTAGCAAAATAGGGATTGCCTTTTCTTGTACTTCACTTGGGGTTTCAAAACCCATTTCATTCACCGCCTTTATAATGGCTTCACTAAGGCCTAATGCTTCAAATTTATTCATATAATAGTTAAAATAAGCCGCAAAGGTACGGTTTATTATCTGTCTATTATAATAACGAACGATTTATTATAATGTTACAATCTGGATGGGAGCTTTATAGCCCTCAATATGGTCTTTAAATATATTATGCTATGTATTAGCTTTGTTTGCTTCTGTAAAAAATAGATTGTTATTTATTTGATTACTTTAATTTCAAAAAGTTTGTCCCAGTTTTTTCCAGTAACAAATAGTTGTTTTGTTTCTTTTTTATAAGCAATACCATTTAAAACATCCAAATCTTTATGTTGCGTTACTTTTTCGCGGAGCCCGGACAGGTTGATAACAGCTTCCAGAGCACCGTTTGTTGGGTTGATTACCGCTATGCCGTCTTTTTGCCATGTATTTGCATAGATTTTGCCTTCTACCCATTCCAGTTCATTAAATCTGGATTTCACACTTTTATTAGTGGTAACTTCGATATAACTTTTTTCAGCAAGTGTTTCGGGATCTAAAAACCATATCTTTTCAGAGCCATCACTTTTATATATAGTTTTTCCGTCAAAACAAAGCCCCCAACCTTCTTTACTTTTATTATATGTAAAATTGCCGGTTTTTTCCAAAGTCTTACGATTATATATAAACCCTTCTTTAGAAGTCCAGGTAAGTTGAATTATTTTATCTTCAATAATAGTTATTCCTTCTGCAAAATACTCTTTGGCAATATCTTTTTGTTGTATTACTTTTCCAGTTATGTAGTCTACTTTTCTTAACGAAGAGGCTCCTTTTCTTCCTGTGCTTTCATAAAGTGTATCCTTGTAAAATTCTAATCCTTGTGTAAAAGCCTTAATGTCATGGGGGTATTCGGCAATAATTTTGTATGAATATAATTTTGGGGCGCTATGGTTTAGAAAAATGATTTTTTTAGTAATGGTATCCATGTTTCCATCATAAAATATCTGGGCAGTCAAGGTATGATTACCTAGTTTTTCATCATCTATTTTTTCTTCATAGTCAAAGTTGCTTTTAAAAGAAGTTGTTTTATTATTTAATATATAAGTTACAGAATCTATTTTGAAGTTTTTAGGGTTTGAAATACTTGCTTTTATTGTTTCTCCAAGTATAAAATTGACTTTATTATCGGGAGTAACAATAGAAAAGTATTTTTTTTTCTTGTCAGAATTACTTCCGCAAGAAAAACAAAGATTACTTAATAATATGATGACGAATAAGTTACGAAAATTCATTTGTGTGATTTAAGTTTATTGCAAGATATTTATTTTAATTGGGTTTAAAAAATCATTGTTTTATATATTAAAGATTGTATCTTTGCATCGGCAAGTCCTACACAACTAGCTCCTGTTGAATCCTCCAGGGCGGGAACGCAGCAAAGGTAGACGGTTGTAGCAGTGTGATGTAGGTAGCTTGCCTTTTTTTGTACATAATAGTTACCTCTTTACCATCTTTTCTTAATTTGTTTATTCCTCGTTTCATTATATATAATTAAATGTTCATAATTGTATATTTGCAATTATGGATAATAAAAATAAAACAGTTGTTTTAATAACAGGAGGTTCTTCAGGAATAGGAAAATCGATAGGGGTATATTTAACTCAAAAAGGGTATATAGTATATGGTACTAGTCGTAACCCATCAGGATTTTCTGATTTTTCACCTTTTACTCTTTTACAATTGGATGTAGCAGATACCGCTAGTATTCTGACTGCGGTTAAAATTATTGAAGAAAAACACGGAAGATTAGATATTTTGGTTAATAATGCAGGAGCAGGAATAACAGGACCCATAGAAGAAATTCCTAACGAAGAAATAGTTAAAAATTTTAACACCAATTATTTTGGACCAATTAATGTTACCAAAGCTGTTTTGCCAATAATGAGAAAACAAGGTAGTGGTTTAATTATCAATATTACCTCTATAGCTGGTTATATGGGGTTGCCTTTCAGGGGTATTTATAGTGCATCAAAAGCTGCTTTAGAAATGACTACAGAGGCATGGAGGATGGAGTTAAAAAGTTTTAATATTAAAATGACGAATATTGCTCCCGGGGATTTTGCAACAAATATTGCTGCAGGACGCTATCACGCTCCGGTAATTAAAGACTCTCCTTATAAAAAATCGTATGGGGATACTTTAAAATTAATGGATGACCATGTAGATAAAGGAAATGACCCACTAGAAATGGCAGAAGCGGTTTTTAAAGTTATAGAATCCAAAAGCCCAAAAGTGCATTATAAAGTAGGGGCATTTATGCAAAAATTCTCTATTGTTTTAAAGCGAATTTTGCCAGATAGAACATACGAGAAACTCTTGATGAATCATTATAAGTTATGAGTTGTTTTTTTGTAGTAAGGTTTTTTAAATAAACCAAAAGATCATGCGGGACGATAATGATTATTTTTATCTTCGCACTCTAATATGAATAGCATAAAAATTTATACATAACAACTTTAAAAATAGTAATATGAAATTTTTTATTGATACTGCAAATCTGGATCAGATTAAAGAGGCACAAGACCTGGGTGTTTTGGATGGAGTAACTACAAATCCATCTTTGATGGCAAAAGAAGGTATCACTGGTAAAGAAAATATAATAAATCATTATAAAAAAATATGTGAAATTGTAACCGGGGATGTTAGTGCAGAGGTTATTTCTACAGATTATGATGGCATTATCAAAGAAGGAGAAGAATTAGCAAAGCTTCATGACCAGATTATTGTAAAAGTGCCTATGATTAAAGATGGCATCAAAGCGATTAAATATTTTAGTGACAAAGGGATTAAGACAAATTGTACTTTGGTTTTCTCTGCGGGACAAGCACTGCTTGCTGCCAAGGCCGGAGCTACTTATGTATCTCCATTTATTGGTAGATTAGATGATATTTCTACAGATGGACTTAATCTTATTGCCGAAATTAGACTGATTTACGATAATTATGGTTTTGATACACAAATTTTGGCAGCCTCTGTAAGACATACTATGCATGTAATAGATTGTGCAAAAATTGGAGCAGATGTTATGACAGGGCCTCTTTCTTCTATCGAAGGACTACTTAAACACCCTTTGACCGATATAGGGCTGGCTAAGTTTCTTGAGGATTATAAAAAAGGAAATTAGACCGTGTTTTTTGATAAATTTTAATCCTCGATTAAAGAGTTGATTCCCCAGGGGTAATCTCTCAAAAGCGAAATATATTTTTGGAAGCTTACCTGCAGGTATTGCTCTGGGGTTGTTGATTATAATATAGACAAAGCTATTCTGATTAAAGAGTAGCTTTGTTAGTTTTCCAGACTTGCTAATTGGGTATATTGCATTAGTTGTTTTTCAAATAAAGAAGCAAATAAATCTGTATTAGGGTTTATGATTTTTCCTTCCTGATCTACAAGTATAACTTTATTTCTATAATGAATTACCAGTTCTTCTGAAGAACATTTGGGGTATTTAAATTCATATTCATAGTCTAAGTTGTATTGATGTCTTTTTATTGTCTTTAACCAATTCTTTGTTTGTTCATTGTCTGTGTTTATAGCAATAAAATCAATAGTTGGGTATATTGTACTTAGTCGGGCAGTTTTTTTGTGAGCTCTTACATAATGATCCTTGCTCTCCATAGACCAAAAATATAGAGCTGTAATAGGTTTTTTAAAAAGAGAAGATAGTTTTACTGTTTCTCCTTTTGAAGTAATCAATTCTTGGTTAGGTATAATTTTGTTAGGTCTTAATTCTGAGATGAACCTGGCAAGTTTTTTTAATTCTATTTGTGATTTTTTGTTAGAACTGATACTAAGATAATGTTTTAATATTTTGTTGGATTCAAAATCATTTTTACTGTCCAATAAAAAATTGGTGGTAAATCTTCTAAGGAGATTGTTTTTAATAAAAGGATGCTTTATCATGCTGTCTATTAAATCCAATTTATACAAGGTGCCACCAACCTGGTCATTATATTTGGATAATTTATTTGCATAATTAGATAGAGAAGTATTAGTGAAATAGTAATTTAAAAATCTGTGATAAGAGTATAGTATTTTTAGATCGTCATCATTAAAATTAATTTTGTTTCGATAACTAAAAAAAGAGGTAGGTAGATTTCTAGTAGCGTTAAGCCCTCCCATTTCATAACGTCTGTTAAAATACAACTCGTGCCTTGTGTAATAATCAAATATTAAACTGGCTTGAGTAAGTTTTTTGGACAAATCGCTTAGGTTGTTTCGTTTAACCAGTTTTTCGTATGTGATTAGTTTTAGATTAAGCAAAGAGTCCTGTTTTTTTTTAAAATATGATGGAGGAAATCTGAAATCAGTTCTTCTTAATTGTTCCCGTTCTATTTCGTTTTGTAAAAACAAATCTATCAAAAAGTTGTTTTTTTCAGAACCATCACCACTAAACACAAGAGATTCATCAAATTCTAAAGTATTTAGACGAATAAGGATACTGTCTCCTTTTTCAAGAATAAAAATTTGATTTTCAGGATTATGTTTAAAATAATATAAGCCATCGTCATGGTTTTCTATTTTGTGCATGAACCTATTGTTCTTGTCCAAAAAGATAGTATCATTGTGTTCAAAGTCTTTAGAGAAAATGATATAATTAGTGTTTGGGTTTACGATTTCGCCTCCAAAATAAGTATACTTTCTATTGTTTTTTTCAGAAGTATTACAGCTTAATAAGAAACACGAAAAAAAAGAAATCAGGATAAAATATCTCAATATGCAAAATTGTATTTAGGTATTGTTATAATTAACTAACTACTCATTCAAAAATAAAGGGAAACATCTTTTAGAATTGTTAATTATAAGTTAATTATATTTATTAAGGGATTACTTAGGTTGATTATCTGTTTAGTTGTACTATAAAAATAGTAACTAAAGTATTTGAATTAAACAGAGATTAAATTTCAGAGTCTGAATCCATTTTTTTACTTTTGCGCAAAATTTAACCTTTCAATTTTTATAATCATGCTATCAGTTTCTAATCTTTCAGTTCAATTTGGTAAACGTATACTTTTTGACGAAGTAAATACAACTTTTACACAAGGTAATTGCTATGGTATTATTGGTGCTAATGGCGCAGGAAAATCTACATTTCTTAAAATCCTTTCTGGAGTAATGGACCCAACATCTGGCCATGTACATCTGGAGCCTGGAAAAAGGATGTCGGTTTTGGAGCAAAATCATTATGCTTATGACGAGTATACTGTTTTGGAAGCAGTGATTATGGGAAACAAACCTTTGTATAGAATAAAAAAAGAGATTGATGCCCTTTATGCAGATTATACAGATGAAAATGCTGAAAAGATAGGGGAGCTTCAGGTACAGTTTGAAGAGATGAATGGATGGAATGCCGATAGTGATGCAGCAGCCATGTTATCTAATTTGGGCATTAAAGAAGATTTACATTATATACAAATGTCTGATTTGGATACCAAACAACGTGTACGGGTATTGATAGCACAATGTTTGTTTGGTAATCCGGATGTGTTGATTATGGATGAGCCAACAAACGATTTGGATTATGAAACTGTTTCCTGGCTGGAGAGTTTTTTGGCTAATTTTGATAATACCGTTATTGTGGTATCTCACGACCGTCACTTTCTGGATGCAGTATGTACACATATTTCAGATATTGATTTTAGTAAGATTAATCACTATAGTGGTAATTATACATTCTGGTATGAATCTTCTCAATTAGCAGCAAGACAGAGAGCCCAACAAAATAAAAAAGCAGAAGAAAAGAAAAAAGAATTACAAGAGTTTATTGCACGATTTAGTGCCAATGTAGCAAAATCAAAGCAAGCTACCTCGCGTAAAAAAATGATAGAGAAACTTAATATTGAAGATATTAAACCTTCTAGTCGTCGTTATCCTGCTATAATTTTTGAAAGAGAAAGAGAAGCCGGCGATCAGATTTTGAATGTAGAAAACCTATCTGCAAGCCAGGAAGGAGATATACTATTTAAGGATATAGATATTAATCTTGCAAAAGGAGATAAAGTAGTGGTTTTTTCAAAAGACTCCAGAGCTACAACCGCTTTTTATCAAATACTTAACAGTAAACAAAAGGCAGATAAAGGTACTTTTGATTGGGGTATTACTACAAATCAGTCGTATTTGCCCGCAGATAATAGTGAGTATTTTCAAAATGACTTATCCCTTGTTGACTGGCTTCGGCAATGGGCAACTACCGAAGAAGAAAGAGAAGAAGTTTTTATTAGAGGATTTTTAGGCAAAATGATTTTTAGTGGCGAAGAAGCACTTAAAAAATCAAATGTATTATCCGGAGGAGAAAAAGTACGTTGTATGTTATCAAAAATGATGATGACAAGGGCAAATGTATTAATGCTAGATGAACCAACCAATCACCTGGATTTAGAATCGATAACAGCATTTAATAATTCTCTTAAAAAATTTAAAGGAACAGTCTTGTTTACTACTCACGATCATGAGTTTGCTCAAACTGTGGGTAATAGAGTAATAGAGCTAACTCCTAATGGAGTAATCGACCGATATACCACATTTGATGAATATATGAACGATTCAAAAATTAAAGAATTAAGAGGAAAAATGTATGCTGTTGGCGTATAAATAGAATCTTGTTAATTGTATATTGTTTTTGATGAGATTTCCTGTAACTTGATTAAGAGTTTTTGGTACTTCAATATATTTTATCTGGTTTAAATATAAACGGTTAAGCTATTTTGTTTATATCACGGGTTAATAGATAGTGTTTGCAAATACTTTAAGATAGCTCAGATTATGCTTGTTCAAATAATACTGGTAGCTTTTGTGCTAAGGCACTTTTTGAAATATTAACACAAAAGCTGCTGCCAAAACAACAACAAAGCTTTGGTTTTCATGACTTATTTAAGAAATAAGTGGTTAATACTATCTTTTTACTCAATTTAATTTTGAAACAGAACTAATAAATAGTATCTTTTTTTATCTGCTTCTTCATTAAAATTATAACTGTAACTACACTTCAGTTTGGCTCTGTGCAAATGTTATGTAAGAATTCTACCGCTTAAAAAAAAGCAACTTCACATCTTTAGCATACTTTTAGATCTCATTTGATATTAAATGAAAAATACCTGCTAAAATCATTTCTTTTTACTTCATATTTCAAAGTTTGTTGCACTTTGTGTTTAAGAGAAACCGTAAAAAATGTACTGTTTTGTCAAATTAGCACACAAAAAATGTAAAATTATTGAAAAATAAAACTTAAATTAGCTCTCTAAATGGTTAATTTAATATTAATTTTTTGATAATATAAAGAATTGTATGTTAAGTTATATGTTTTGATATGCCTTTAAAAATGAACTAAAGCCTGCTCTGCTGAGTTAGATTTCAGTTCATTTTTAATCTTCACCCCAACCCTATTGCATAAAGAACTGTAACTATAAAATTTATATTGTCAAGACACTATTAGTAGGTTGCCTTCATAATTTTTTAAAATATTAAAGAGTAATGTTATCAAGAAAAATTATACTCGTTTTTTTTCTTATTCTAACGGTATTTTCTTTTGGTCAATGTAAAACTGTTGAAAATGATAATACAGAAGATAAAAAGTCAAAAGTTTTAATGATACAAGAAGATAAAATAACCTCCAGGTTAAATGAAGATAAAACGATGAGTCTTGCGGTCAAAAAGAAGATTAAATCAGGAGATCCGGCAACTTTTTTTGAATATACGGTGTATAGTCAAAAAACAAAAGAGATTATTAAAAAAGGTTCTTTTAGGGGATCTGGTATAGATTGGTACGATAATACTTCACTTCAACTTATTCCTTATACAGGAATGGAGCAAAAACCAATATCAGACAATCCGGAAGATTTTCTTTCTTCAAAAAATGAAACACAAATAACAATCATTAAATTAAATTAAATAACTAACTCATGACACACAAATTTTACTTTAAAAAAATGCTTGTCTTGGTTTTTTTGATAGTAGCGTACTCTTGTACCACTACTAAAAAAGAATCAAAAGACATTGCTAAAATTGAGACAGGGGATGTCATTAAAAAACCTAAAACCAAAAAAGATTACGATAAGAAAAAGGGTATTGAGATAATAGCAGATTATGTCGAAAGCCTTTTAAAACCTATTGGAGCAGAAAAATCTACTTATGAAAAAGGTTTTTTGATGACAGAGCATCAAAAGGCTATGAAAAATGCTTCTAAGTTTAAAAATACCAGTATTATTAAATGGAATGAACGAGGACCTGTAAATGTGCCAGGTAGAATACGAGGTATTGTAGTAGCACCAGATAATGTAAACAAATGGTATGCAGGTACCGTAGGTGGCGGGCTTTGGGTTACCGAAGATGCTGGAAAAACTTGGGAAAACCTTACAGACTATAAGGTGCCTAGTCTTTCGACATCTACTATTGCGGTAAGTAAAAAGAACCCAAAAACACTTTATGTGGGAACAGGAGAGCCATTTGGTAACCTAGACGCAATAGGTGGTATAGGTATTCTTAAAACTACAAACGGAGGTCGTAGTTGGGAATATTTGGATAATACAAAAGGTTTTGGAGGAATAGGAAGATTAGCCATAAATCCTGCAGATGAAAATCATCTTGTGGTAGCTAGTAGTACAGGTGTTTATGTAACTACAGATGGAGGAAAAACCTGGCAGAATACATACAGTGGGGGTAATGTTCAGGATCTTAACGCTTCTCCCAGAACCTTCAATACAATTTATGGAGGAGTTAATGGTGTAGGAGTTATAAAAAGTAAAGATGCCGGGCTTACCTGGGATTTGGTATTAGATAAAAATGATTTTAATGCCAATCATGCCCGTTTCGAGTTAGATGTTTCTCCAGCAGATCCGTGCAGAGTATTTGTTTCTGTATATACTCCTGGTGGAGGAGCAACAACAGCTGTTAATACAGATTTTTATGTTTCTGACAACCATGGGGTTAGTTTCAAACTATTAGGGTTTGATGGTGCACCAGCAGCAGGTAACTTAGTTACAGGACAAGGATGGTATGATAATATGCTTATGGCACATCCTTTTAACAGAGATATATTTTATGTAGGAGGAGTAGTAGTACATAAAGTTGAAGTAGAAAAAACAGGAGCAGACAAAGACGCTCCTTTAAAATACTCTTTTCAACCAATTGCAGCAGGATATAATGGAGAATTAAATGATTACGTACATGTGGATCAACATGGATTAACATGGGCATCAAATTATCCAGAAAAGAAATTTAAACTTATCCTTGCCAATGATGGAGGGATATATCATACAGACTTTTTGAAGGACCCGGGAACCACCGCTAATGACTGGTCAACATCTGCGGCAGGGCTTAATTGTACCCAGTTTTATGGGGCAGATAAGCGTAACGGTGTAGAAGATTATATGGCAGGAGCACAGGACAATGGTACCTGGATATCTTTAACAGGAGCGCAAGCAAATGATGAAACCCAATACCAATTTATAATTGGAGGAGATGGTTTTGAAGTATTATGGAATTATAAAGATCCAAATAAATTTGTTGGGGGATCTCAATATAACGGTTTTGTACGTTATGTAAATGGTCAGGGATATAATGCAAGACATGGGGATGCAGGAGCAGGTTCCTCTCCTTTCTATTCTAAAATTGTAAATGTTAATAATAATCCTGATGTACTATTTAGTCCTTCAATTAACGGAGTTTGGAGGTCTGATAATTTTGCAGAATCCTGGAGTTTGACCAGTATACCAAATCAATTTGCTGTAGGAACAAGAGCATCGAGTGCATTAGACGTTGCCGTATCTATAGCTAATCCGGATATAGTGTGGGCAGGAAATGCAATGACAGAAAACAGCAGTTTTGTAATGCATGTTTCTAAAGATAATGGAGTTTCTTATGAAGCTACGCTTCCATTTTCTGATCCAAGAAGTGATAAAAGTCATAACTTATTTATTTCGGGGATGGAGACTTCTCCTACCAACGAAAACAGAGCTTATGTGTTGTTTTCTGCTCAGGGTGCGGCCAAGGTTTTAAAAACAAATGACTTAGGGCAAACCTGGGAAGATATATCCGGATTCTCTACAGGAGAGGACAGAGGTTTTCCTGATGTAGCGATTCATAGTATTGTTGAAATGCCTTTTGACGAAAACAGAATATGGGTAGGTACAGATATAGGAGTTTTTCAAACATTAGACGGAGGTAAAAACTGGGCTCTTTTAGCAGGTTTACCAGCATTTTCTGTTTGGCAAATGAAAATAGTAAACAATCAAGTAGTAATGGCTACACACGGTAGAGGTATCTGGACGGCTACGCTTGATGAACTAGAAGGGTACGAACCACCAAATTATTTTGCCCCTCCTACAATAGTTAATGTAGCTCAGGAATCTGTAGAGAATCAAAATGGAACTGTTAATTATATTCATGGTAATGAAGATGTTGTAGCCATAGCAGTATATCTTGATGGAGAAGAAATAGCCCGGATAACAGATAATGTTGCTCAAGATACACAATTTGCGTATACTCTGGATAACCTGTCTGAAGGATTACACACTGTAGGATTACAAGCCATAAACAGTGAACAGAAGAGATCTACCATATCTTCAAAAACTTTTGATATTATAGACTTTAATGTACCAGACTCATTTATTGCTATTCAAACCTTTGAAGCATCTGATGTGTATACTTTTGGAGGAGAATTTGTAATAAACGATCTTAGTGGAACCGTAAACCAAGCTGTTCTCAATAATTCAGACCACCCATATTTAGATGATTCAGAATATCGTACTGTTTTAAGACAACCTGTTGTTGTATCTGCAGATAATGCAAACTTAACTTATGAAGATGTAGCAATAACAGAATTTGACCCTGTGCCAGGAAGATTTTATGATTATGTAGCTATAGAAGCTTCAAGTGATTTAAGTAATTGGATACGATTAGATGCTTATGATGCAGAAAAATTTCCGGAATGGACAGAGTTTTATAATTCAGGAGCTACAACAATAAATGATGGCTTATTTAAGGAGCAAACGATTAATTTACTAAACTTTTTTCAAGCAGGAGAAACTATTGCAATACGCTTTAGGTTAATCACTGATCCTAACACCAATTCTTTTGGTTGGGCGATACGTTCTGTTAACGCACAAGAAAAAGAAGTTACGCCTGCTCCTGAAGAAGAAGAAAACATTGTTTTTGGGACTCCCATAAGAAGCTCACAAGGACCTCTTATATATCCAACAAGTTCTGATGGAAATGTACAAATTTCGTCTGCAATTGTTATGAATAATACTATTGTAGAAATTTATGGCTTAAACGGTACTTTGGTATATAACAAAAATATAGGTACTTTAAATAGTTCTGATAAGCATTTACCTTTAGGAAACCTTAACTCGGGTATATATATGGTTAGAATACATGGTGAAGGTGCCCCGGATACTATATCCCGAATTGTAATTAGATAACTTTTGTAATTATAAAAACTAAAAAATCATTTTATAACCCTGCATATTTTTATTTGCAGGGTTATTTTTTAACCCTTCAAACTTTAATAAAATATACCCTTTTATAGTAGACTCTATAGATTCTGTTGTTTTGCAAAAAAAATCACCATCTTTAATTAATTGCATAATAAAGCATTGATCCAGCGTAACCAATAAACCAGGAGGTATAGGATGAAAAAATTTTTTTTCTATCCCAAAAATGTAAAATTGTTTTAGATCTTCCAGTAAAGCAACTAAAAAATCTTCAATAATTTTCCATGCAGCAGGATAATGTATATGTAACTGTCTTAAATAAAAAGATGAAATATCTTTTGTCCCCTCAGTTACAATATACACCAGGTTATCATATTGGTAGTCTAATTTAAAAATCTCTTTAGTGATTTCTTCTTTATAAGAATATAAATAATTAATTTTTGTCTGCGTGATATATTCAAAAAATTCTTCCTTTGTAGTAAAGTATTGATAAATAGTAGACTTGCTTTTTTTTAATAACCTCGAAAGATCGTCTATAGTTAATCTACCTAAATCGATATCTTTTAATTGAGGCAATATCGCCAGGCTCCATTGTTCTACTTTTTTATTTTTTTCTTTTCTATTTTTAACTATAGGTCTTCTTCCCATATTTGATGATTTATAAAAACCAATTATGTTATTGAAATATAACTAGGTAGAACAAAAAATATTATAAAAGTGTATTTTGATTTTTATATATCGGGATAAAAAAGACTTAAAATAAAAATTATTTAAAATAAGTTAAATTTACCAGACTAATAATATGGTTTAAAAGCATTAAACCGATATAAATATTGCCTTTTTGTAACATATCCTTAAGTTTTTGTGTTTTTAATAATATGTAATTTTATATTTGCGTAACATATTTATTAAAACAAATCATAACATTAGTCTGAACGATCAATTAATCATAGAGCAAATCAAAAACCAAAATGTAAAAGTTTTTGAGGCTGTATTTAAGGAATACTTTAAGCCATTATCCATATATGCAAATAAGTATGTATGCGATCTGGATATAGCGCAGGATGTTGTTCAGGAAGTATTTGTAAAACTTTATGAAAAAAAAGACGATCTTGTAATTCATACCTCTTTAAAAGCTTTTTTGTATGCTTCTGTAAAAAACAGGTGTTTAGATTATTTACGGAGTAATAAAATAAGGCAAAAACATAAAGAAGCCATTCAAAATGAATCTGATACATTTATTCAGGAAGATGATAATGATGCAATAGAACAAACAGAATTACAAGAAAAAATATACAAAGCTATACAATCTCTACCCGATCAAAATCGAAAGATTTTTATTTTAAGTCGGTTTGAAGGAAAAACCAACCAAGAAATAGCCGAAGAACTCAATATTAGCAAAAGAACAGTAGAAACACATATTAGCAATGCATTAAAAAAGATAAAATCATTGGTTTTATTAGGGCTTATAGTATTGATTATTAGTTTTTTTAATTTTTTTTAATTTTTGATTACGTGTATTCTATTACTCGTTCGTCACATATAAAATAACCAAAGATACAAGAGGTAAATGTTATTTATGTAAATAAGCATATCTCTTTAATCTTTATTAAAATTTATATGTTATGAATATACACCACCAAGCTAGCATAGAGTATACTTTGATTAAGTATTTTTCAGACAAAGCAACACCAGAAGAAGAAACATTCATTCAGCAATGGATTTCTAAAAGCCAAAACAACATATCCTATTATCACAAGATCCAACGGTTATGGTTGTATAGAATAGATCTATAACACTTTTTGACGCACGTTCAATGTTATGATCCGCCAAGGATCAAAGTATATAAATCCTTTAAATATTTTTTAATTTGAAAACTAAAACAAAACAAGTAATTCTTGTATTTTGGGTACTATTTATTTGCTTTAATAAATCATTTTGTCAAGAAAAAACAGGAACAAAATACACCATAAGTGGTTATGTCAAAGAAGCAGGAAGCCAGGAATATCTTCCAACAGTATCAATTTATATTCCTGAAAGTAAAGTAGGAACAACCACAAATGATTATGGATTTTTTTCCCTTACAATTCCTGAAGGGACATACGAGTTGGTTATATCTTTTATTGGTTACACTACCATAAAAAAAACCATTAACCTTAATGGCGACCTCTCTGTTAATTTTGATATGAAACAAGAAACAGAGAATCTGGACGAAGTTATTATCAATACAGACAGAGGGGTAAATGAAAGTCAGGTTACCCAAATGAGTGTAACCACCATAAAACCTTCTGAAATTGAGGATATACCTGCAATTCTGGGAGAGAAAGATGTAATTAAGGCACTGCAATTAATGCCGGGTATCCAACGTGGTAACGAAGGAAGCGCAGGTTTTTTTGTAAGAGGGGGAACGCCCGATCAAAACTTGATTATATTAGATGAAGCTCCGGTATATAATTCTAACCATTTATTTGGGATTTTTTCAGTGTTTAACGGGGACGCTATTAAATCCATAGAAACCTATAAAGGTGGATTTCCAGCCAGATTTGGAGGCAGATTATCTTCGGTATTAAAAATAGACACAAAAAATGGTAATAAAGAAAGATGGAGCGGAAAAGCAAATATGGGATTGATATCCTCTTCTTTATTAATAGAAGGTCCTGTTAATAAAGGAAAGACTTCCTTTATTTTTAGTGGGAGAAGAACGTATGCGGATTTGCTCACAAGACCATTTCAGAAAAAAGATTTTAAAGCAGGTTATTATTTTATGGACCTTAACTTTAAAATTCACCATGTTTTTAATGAAAAAAACAAACTATACTGGAGTAATTATTTTGGGCAAGATAAATTTAATAGTGTAGAGAAAAAAAGTGGAGAAAGTTTTAAAACAAAACTGTTTTGGGGTAATATTACTTCCACATTACGATGGAACCATCAATTTAGCGACAAGTTTTTTTCCAACACTTCTCTTATTTTTAGTAATTATAATTTTGGAATAAAGTTAGATGAAAAAATAAATAACGAATTTTTTAATTTTAAAATCAATTCAGGAATAAACGATTATGGAATTAAAACAGATTTTGATTATTACCCAAGCCCTAAACACTCTATTCGATTTGGAGTAGCATCCACATATCATAATTTTGTGCCAAAACAATCCAAGATCAAACAAACAGGAGCAAATGATGTGGATGTAACCCAAGAAATTAAATCTGTAGAAAGTGCTGTATATGCAGAGGATGATTGGAAAATCACAAATACACTAAGTTTTTTGCCGGGATTGCGATTAACTCATTTTCAACATAAATCAACAGACTATCTTAATCTAGAACCACGAGCTACTATTGCCTGGAATATAAAACCTGATCTGGCTTTAAAAGCGTCTTATTCTAAAATGAATCAATATATCCATTTATTAACTAATTCGGGAATAGGACTGCCTACAGATCTTTGGGTATCCTCTACAGATAAATTAAAACCACAGGTTTCAGAACAATATGCATTTGGTATAGCCAAAGATTTTCTAGAAGATGGGTATTCTGTTACAGCAGAAGGATATTACAAAAAAATGAACGATGTGATTTCATATAAAGAAGGAGCTTCATTTTTATTACTACAAGATTTAGGAACAGGAAAAGAGATTAATTGGGAAGATAATATAACTACCGGTCAAGGATGGGCTTATGGAGGAGAACTATTACTGCGTAAAAAAACAGGAAAACTTACAGGTTGGTTAGGATATACATTATCATGGTCAGAACGACAGTTTGATGAATTAAATCAAGGAAAAAAGTTTTTTTCAAAATACGATCGAAGACACGACCTTTCTTTGGTAGGAATATACAAACCAAGTGATCGTATCACGCTGTCCGGATCATGGGTGTTTTCTACAGGAAATAACTTTACTCTGCCAGATAAAGAATCGTTATCTAGCACAAATAATTTTCCTATAACTATTCCTAATCTATCTAACAGGGCTCCTTTTAGTACAGAACGAAATAATTTTAGAGGAGAAAATTACCATCGTTTGGATTTGGGGATACAATTTCATAAAAAATTCACAAAAAACAGAGAGCGTACATGGGGATTTTCTGTATATAATATTTACGGAAGAAAAAACCCTTTCTTTTATCATTTTGAAGATTCTAAACTTAAAAAAGTTTCTGTTTTACAGTTTATTCCTTCGATTAATTATACCTATAAATTCTAAAAGTTGAAAACAATAAAAATAATAAGATGAGATATTTAAAAAATATATTATTGATAATAGTGGGCATTTGTATAATAAGTTGTGAGGCAAATGTAGATGCTAGCAACTTATTAAAAAAAGATCAATTAGTAGTTATTAATGGGTATTTGTCCCCGCAAGACACTACTTTGAAAGTACAAGTGTCAAAATCTAAATCAAGAACAACACCAAAAATTAATAATAATGAATTGGTAGTCAAAAATGCAACGGTTATACTGTCAAACGAAGAAAAAAATGAAGTATCCCTTGTATACACAGACACATCTTTTAACTATGAAGCCCCGGCCAGTGATTTACCAATCATACCCGGAAAAAAATATTTTTTAAAAGTTATAGTAGATGGAAAAGAATATAAAGCATCTTGTATAATTCCTTTAAAAAAAGTAGAGAAGATAGATTATAAAATAGAAATCAAACAAAGTGAATTTTCAGGTAATCGTTTATTAAGATTAACCATTGAGGATATTAAGGATCAAAATGATTTTTATATTGTAGGTGCAACAGTAACTCAATCTTTGGAGAATGTAGAGGTTATAGATTTTGATATAGAACAATTTGCAACAGATATAAGTAGAGAAAATACAATAATAACAGCAGATGGTTATTTTACAATCTCTAATGGAGCATCCTCAAATTCAAAATTAAAAATTAAGGTAGCCAATACAGAAAAAATATTATATGATGCTTTAAGAACCACATATTTAAACGACTCTAACGAAGGAAACCCTTTTTCTGAATCTGTTATTGTGCCTAATAATATTGATGGTGAAAATGGATTTGGTACTTTTGCAGGATATCAATTAACAGAAAAAGAAGTAGTTTTTTAAAAAATCCAGGTTAAAATAGGGTAAGAACACAATCTGTCATTGCCAACCTGAGTAGGTCAAAGACGTGAAAATATGTAAAACAAGAATAGATTTACGATAAGCTCTGTGTTATTAGAAAATATAAATTTTACTCTTAACTTAGCCACATTGATAAATCGACCCAAAGCAGGTTGAATAATATATCCAATGTCATTAAGTTAAGGATTTGAACTATTGGTTTAAAGTTTGTTAATGGTGGGTCCCGGCGTAGGTTGGAATCCATGATGGAAGTAAAGAGGTATTTTGCTTTTACAGATATTTAATCCTCAAAAAGATACAGCTTAACTTAATGACATTAGTAATATAGTATATCTTAATAATTTGTTATTTTAGAACCAAAATTTTAATTCAATAAAAGAAGATGGAGCAAGATGATAATACAGTACAACTTATAATTCGTTATCTGCAAGATGATGTGCAGGATTATGAGCAAAAAATCGTGGAGAATTGGATCAAAGGCTCAGAGTCTAACAGGACTTATTTTGAAGATATTAAAAAGGTTTGGGACACATCTGAAACAGTTGCCGATTTTTCTAAAATAGATGTTGATAAGCAATGGGATAAATTCAAATCAAAGACAGTTAAAAAAACAAAATCCAACAAAATATACCTTAAAATAGCTGCCTCTATAGTGCTTTTAATTAGTTTAGGATACTATATTAACGCATCTTTTAATACAACCATAACTTTGGTCGCCAAAGCGGGAGCAGAAAATAAGTTTGTACTTCCGGATAATTCTGAAATTTGGCTTAAACAAGGTAGTGAATTAAAATATGAAAAAGAATTTAAAGGATCTGCCAGGAACGTAAGCCTGAACGGAGAAGGCTTTTTTGAAGTTACAAAAGATCCAAATAAACCATTTATTGTTCTTACAGGTAATACAACAACAAAAGTTTTGGGAACATCATTCAACCTTAAAAACGATTTAAAAACAAAACAAACCGAACTTGTATTACTATCGGGCAAAGTAGAGTTTTTATCGAATAACGATAAACAAATTTTGGTTCCGGGGGACAAAGTAGTAGCAATGTCAAATGGAAAGTTGGTTAAATCAATAAATAAAAACCTTAATTTTTCTTCTTGGAAATCGGGGATTTTGAAATTTGAAAAAACCCCTATACACCAGGTAATTAAGGATATTGAATTACACTATAACAAAAAAATAACTATTAAGAATCAGGAATTTGCTAATTGTACATTAACCACTATTTTTGATAATGAACCTTTTGATAATGTTATGCAAACCCTTAAGATATTATTTGATTTTACCTATGTAAACATAGATAAGGATACTATCGTTATAAAAGGAGGGGATTGTAATTCCTAAAACATTGCTCAAATTGCAAAAATCAAATTGCAGATTTAATATTACAGTGAAGTTAAAATTAGCAAGCATATTTTTGATAATATTTTTTATAGGATCAACGAATGGTTATGGTCAAGAAACTATTTTGGATCAAAAAATAGATATATATAAAGACAATGTATCTATAGCAGAAGTGTTAAAAGAATTAGAAAAAAAACTAGATTTTACCACAGCATATTCAGATAGTGCGATAGACCTTTCTAAGGTTATATCTATACATGCAAATAATAAGACCTTAGATCATATTTTAAAATATATTTTCTCTTCTAAACTATATCATTTTAAAGTTATTAGTAAAAAACTATTGATATATAAAAGAATAAAGAGATATACCATTAGCGGCTACATTTCAGAAGAAGGTAGCGAAGAGTATCTTAGCAGTGTATCTATTTATATTCCCGAATTAAAAACAGGAACTACCACCAATGATTATGGATTTTACTCTCTGTCAATTCCAGAAGGGATGCATGAATTATCTATATCATTTTTAGGATACAAAAGTATCGACAGAAAAGTAGAACTTATTTCAGATACGGTTATAGATTTTAATTTAGAACCAGATACGCAGCACTTGGATGAAATAATTATTAATTTAGATAAAGAAACCAATCAGAGCCAGGTAACACAAATGAGCTCTGAAAAATTAGACCCTTCTTTATTTCAGGATATCCCTGCAATTTTAGGAGAAAAAGATGCAATTAAAATATTGCAATTATTACCAGGAGTACAATCCGGGGTGGAGGGGTCTGCAGGTTTTTATGTTCGTGGTGGTGGTCCGGATCAAAACCTTATTGTATTAGACGAAGCAATAGTGTATAACTCTAATCACCTGTTCGGAATTTTTTCTATATTTAATGGAGACGCTATTAAATCTGTAGAGATATTTAAGGGAGGTTTTCCTGCACGTTTTGGAGGCAGATTATCCTCGGTAGTAAAAATAGATACTAAAAACGGAAATAAAGAAAAACTTTCGGGTAAAGTAAATACTGGTTTGATTTCATCTTCATTCTTATTAGAAGGACCAATTATAAAAGAAAAAACATCTTTTGTATTAAGTGCCCGAAGAACGTATGCAGATTTGTTGATTTTACCTTTTTTAGACAAAAATTTAGAACTGGGATACCATTTTGCCGATATTAATGCCAAGCTACATCATGTTATAAGGGACAAAGATAAATTATATTGGAGTACCTATTTTGGCAAAGATAAATTTAAATACCAAGAAAAAACATTAAGGCAAAAGGTACAGTGGGGCAATATAACTTCTACTTTACGATGGAACCATGAGTTTGACAATAAACTTTTCTCTAATACATCTTTAATATTTAGCAATTATAAATTTACCATTAGCGAAGATGAAAGCTTAGAGGCTAACAAAATTTTTTCATCAGAAACCAGTTCAGGTATCGATGATTATGGGATCAAACAGGATTTTAATTACTACCCCAACCCTAATCATACCATTAAGTTTGGTTTGTCATCTACATATCATGATTTTATCCCAAAGGAAATTGATATTGCAAACGATAGCGGGGATGTAATCAAGAACATACAAAAAATAAAAACCTTAGAGAGTGGATTGTATATAGAGGATAACTGGAGGCTTAGTGATAAAATTGGTATATACCCGGGTATCAGGTTAAGTCATTTTCAGCACAAGTCTAAAGGGTACTTTAAACCAGAAGTACGTTTTTCTGTAGCATATAAGCTATATCCTTCATTTACTATAAAAGGGTCGTATGCAAAAATGAACCAATACATACACAAACTATCTAATAGTGGTTTAGGGTTGCCCACAGATCTATGGATATCCTCTACAAATAAGCTAAAACCACAACTGTCACAACAAATAGCCTTAGGGATAGCCAAAGATTTTTTGAACAATAAATATGAGTTGACCATTGAAGGATATTATAAAAAAATGGAAGATATCATTTCTTTTAAAGAAGGAGTGTCTTTTTCAAGATTTGGATCGTTACGAGAAGTTACAGGATCGATAAGGGTAGTGGATTTTGTAAATGGTATTACCACGGGGAAAGGTTGGGCATACGGATCAGAGTTTTTGTTTCGAAAAAAAACAGGAAAGTTAACAGGGTGGTTGGGATATACTCTATCTTGGTCACAAAGACAATTTGAAGAGCTAAACAGAGGTAAAAAGTTTAATGATAGCTATGACAGAAGACACGATTTTTCGATGGTTGGGGTGTATAAACCTAATAAAAAGATAACTATTTCTGGTAATTGGATATTTACATCTGGGATTAATTATGATCTTCCTAATACATTGGGGGTATCGGTAGAAGACAATTTTCCTATAGATACAGAAGGTGAAAATTTTAATAACGGGATATCCTTGTTCAATACCGAGAAAAATAATTTTAAAGGAGAAGATTACCATCGACTGGATTTAGGGATTCAGTTTCACAAGATTACAAAACGTAATAGAGAGAGAACTTGGGGCTTTTCATTTTATAATGTATATGCCAGAAAAAACCCTTTTTATTACGATATTTCTAAAAATGAAGGTTCTTCTAATGTTTTGTACCGAAGATTTATATTTCAGTTTCTGCCATCGTTTAATTATAGTTTAAAATTTTAGAGTATGAAATATCTTGTTTTGTTTATTTGGAGTATAGCAATGTTAAGTTGCGATGATTTAAAAAAAGAAGTTGAAGAGATACCCGAGGGTAAAAACATGGTCCTGATCCATGGGTTTTTATCCCCAGAAGAAGAGATGATTAAAGTTGAAGTATCCAAAACCATATCTGTGTTTAGCACAGTGGCACAAAATAATCCGATCGATATAAAAAATGCCCTCGTTATTAAAGATGCTATTGTTACTATTAAAAATGAAAATCAAAAAGAAGTATCATTGGCCTACTCTGACGAAGATAGATTATACAAAGTACCAGCTACCGAGTTTTTGATAGAACCAGGAAAAAAATACACTTTAAAAGTTCTTGCCCAAGGAAAGGAGTTTACATCGGTTTGCTCAATTCCTGTCCCAAAAATAGAAGATATTACTGCAAATGTAGGGGTAAAAATAATAGAAGGGATAACCCAGGAAAATCTTAAAGTAAAATTTAAGGATATAAAAGGAGAAAATAATTTTTACATTGTAGGGGCAAAATATAATTTGTTGGGAAATACAGAGTTTAGTTCTTCAATAAGTTTTAATGACGAAAAATTTGTTACAGATATAAATGGAGATGGATTAGAAGTGTTCTCTAACGGTGTCATTGTCAATAACGATCAAGGCTTGGAAATAAAGATAAAAGTAGCAAATGTAGACGAACTTATTTATAGAACATTAAGAGCTTCGTTTTTAAACAGAAACCAAGCAGAAAATCCTTTTTTTCAACCCACTATACCACCTAATAATATAGAAGGTGAAGGGGGATATGGTGTTTTTGCAGGATTTAGGCTATCTGAAAAAATAATTACAGTTGGGCCCAATTAATTTTTAGGTTTGTTTTGAAAGTGTCGATAGATCAAATACCCCCCGTATCCAATAAACAATATAGTAATCATAGATCTAAAAGACCACTCTGCTTCTGCCTGTAAACGGTTGTAAAGCCTTATTCCTCCAAATAGTACAAGAGCAATCCCTATCATTAAATCCCAGGTTTTGCGGGGAGATTTTTTTTCTTCTTCCATAGTTTTTTAAGATAAATTATTTTTAACGATTGGCAATGCTGCTTCCAGATCTGTTTTTTTAACAAAAAGCTGGATGTGATTGGGGATACCTCCCCCAAAACCAGCCATCATACCAGATTTCATTTCATCCCGAAGTATAGAATTAATCCCTTTTTCTTGTAATAAAGTTTGCAGAAACTGGATGTTAATCAAACTCCCTGTATATAATCTTTCATATTCACTTTCAGGAAACATATAATATTGGTATTAAGCATTAAAATATTTACTGTTCCAAATAGCAGAATTAAAGTTTTTGCCAAGGGCAATACCATAAAATAAAACGATAGCTGCTAATGACTTAAACATAAAGAAAAAAATCATAATATGTGTAGAAGCATCACTATGTTTTGTAAACATACCATTAGGAACCATAAAAGTAACCAAAAGACTTATCAAAAAGGTAAGAATAAGCAAGTTTTCGAAACTTTTAAAAAACCACATCATGCTTTTACGCATAGGGTGTAAGTCATTGCCCCATTTATGAACTAAATAAAAAAAATCATTTCCTATAGGAACAAAAAGCAAGGGATCATCTGCGTTTTCTAATTTAAAAAGCTTAGAAGGAGCCATTATTTTAAAACCAATAAGTTCTGTTTGGTGTTTTTTCTCCAGATCTTTAATAGTAGACAGTGCCGAAACAGGTAATTTGCCTTTAAAGTATTTAAAATCTAAAAAACGTAATCTATAATCGATACAGATATTTTTGATTTGATCCAAATGGTATATTTTATGCGTTTCTAAATGATCCAGGCCCAAACGATTTGTTGCTATTACAGAAGAAGAATTTTCTAAGTTTTTTAAAATTTGATTTTCGTGTTTTTCTTCTCTTTCAAAGATTTTTTGCACTTGATATTTCCAGGTTTCAGGATCAAATTTTTTATCCCTAAGAGCGCTTAGTTTTTTTTCAATATTAGTTCCGGGTATTATCATTTTAATATTCTTTAACTTCACTAAATTAGTGATTTAGGTTAAGGATAACAAAACTATAACAGAGTAAATAAAGAATCAGGCATAATAAAAACAATCTTTTATTGCGGTCGGCTAACCATAATCCCTGTATTGTTTTTTATTTTTTGAAGATACTCTGCCAGTGGCAGCTCAGAGATTTCAACCTGTCCTTTTGACGAAGCGTGCAGCAAGTGTATTCTGCCATCTTTTTCTCGGGTAGCAATCCCGGTATGGGTTATATCCAATCCTTTTATAGAGGTAGTTAATGCAATAATATCTCCGGATGCAATAGATTCTTCATTTTCTTTTACTTCCTCTTTTGGTAAAAAGCAAAAAGAAGATTCACTAACAACCTTTTCGGATTGTAGTATACCTTCAAAATTTTTATCGTCTTTAAGAAAAGGGTACAAGTTACGATGTGTACTCATAAAATTGATCTCTTTCTCTATTTCGATCCCACCAATATCTGCGGTATTATTTTTTATAATTCCTTTTTGTTGATTATTTGCTATCCATTCTGAAAAATAGTGCAGGCGAGAGGCATACCCATTCAGTTTACCATCTTTATACCGTATTTTTTCAAGGTATTCGGTATACGCTTCAAAATCCTCTTTATTATTTTTAAGGAGCAAGCCAAAGGCTAGTACGTTTTCTACAAAAGTGGTACAATCCAATCCTTGTAAGTTAATAACCAAGGATTCTTTTGTTCCTGTTTCTAAAGTTTTTGCTACATAAGGAGTGCCTAAAAAGGTTTTGCCTACATACATTATTGTTTTTCCAAAATTTGCTGTAGGAGTATATCCTTTTTTTAGCAAGGCTATTTTTTGAGTAAAAATCTCTTTATCCTTTGCCGAACAAGTGATTTGTTGTGCAATTATAAAATTGGTAATTAGTAAAAGGGGGATAAGGAGGCTTTTCAATTTCATTATACAGTATATTTTGCTTTTTTGGGTGTATGTTTTCTAAAATACAAAAAGGGGAGACATCTTATATACAATATGTTTATTTTTTTTGAAATGATTTTAGATGATCTACTGTTTTTTTGGTAGTTTTCTTGTTTTCGTTACCCGATAAAAGCTCCCTGCATTGTGCAGGAAGGTTTTGTTACTAATAAAAAACTTATATAATCGTAGATTGTCCTACGTGTATATTCTCAAAATTCATGTTTGAATCTTCGGGGTATATAATAAGAAAACCAGCTACATCCTTGTAACTGGTTCTTATCGTTTTCTTACTCTTACCCACCAATCTTTACCACCACTAGAAAAATTCTAGCGGTAGCAATCACTCTAGCGGCAGCAGGGGGCTTTTTTTGATCTGTTTTTAATTATAATCTATTTGTCTTACATTGAGTAATTCTATCTTATCATCATTCTTTCTAAACATATAAATATAAGATATTCCAAAATGTTGTCGATCCTTGTATTTTGTCTCTTTTTTTGAAGGTATCAACTCTGCAAAAAATATATTTTGTTCTATCTCTGAAAAATATATTTGAACCTTCGAACACTTCTTAATATTTAATTTCGACATATTTAATATTGGGTTCTTTTTGTTACCATCAGTAACTATCTTTTCTTCACTTAAAGACACATCGCTTGCAAGGTCTTCCCTAAAAAACTTACCTAGCTTAGAAAAAATTATTATTTCGTCAGATACGTGATACTTTTTTTTGTTATTAGTGATAGAAGCATATTGTTCTGATTCTAGTATTTTATCTAAAGCCTTTTCATAACTCTCTATTTCTTTATTACTAGAAAAAGATAAAAAGAATACACTTGCGATAAGGATAAATATTTTTTTATATAGCATAATTGATATTATTAAAAAGTAATTCTTCCAGTTCTATTTACACGTCTTCCACGTCTATTAGTTGTAGGATACCTAAACCTTACGTGAGCACCGTTTCCAGAAGTATTTGGAATAGCTTGATAATGTCTTCTTTGACCATAAGGTCTAGCATTTGCATTAGCAGGATTGCTGTCTAATTCACTTCTATAAACATTTACTCTGTCTACAACAGGTCCTGTTGACGTTGTATTACCTGCTGCTGTGGGGTCACTATTTGCTCCTCCCATATTAGTGTGTCTAAATTCGTGCATTAATGTCATTCCATAACCTAAAGTCCTATCATTTATAGTAGATGGCGTACCATTCATAAAAGCACTTATTTGACTTTCTCCTAAATAAATATCATTTTGAGCCCTACTCGTAACAGATCTATTTTGATCTATAGCAACATCAACTACATCTGCGTGATCAATATACCCGATTAAATCTCCTCTGGCGCTAGCACTTCCATTTTGGGTAACGTTACCATTAGCATCTGTAGTTGTTGAGATTATAGCATTACCATTAGAATCCGTAGCATAAGTTAAAGCTCCTGTATTCGCATCTTTAGTTAATGTTAAACCTGTAATAGTTTGAAGATCGTTAATAATTGTTTGCTCGTGGTTAGTATTATTAGCTTGATCGTATATAGCTACTCTATTTAACTTTATACTATCTCCTGCTATTTCTCGATACATCAAAGGACTATTTTTGGTAAAATGGTAAGGAGTATCTTCATAATACTTCTCAGCAAACCTATCTATTTTACCAAAACGCCCAATAGCAGGGTCATATGCTCTCCATTCATAAGCAACAGTATTTTTTCCTAACTCTTCTTCGTATTCTTTGTTAGCAAAACCATACGGGTGTTTCTGACCAACAATCGTATTATTGTACCCTTCATGTTGCAGTCCAAAAGGATAATAATTCTTCTCCTGTATGATTTCATATTCTTCTACACGGCCGTCATTGTCCAAATCTTCGCCTACACCTTCTAAGTCTATTTTACCGTCTTTGTCCTTATCAGAGTACGAGAGTCTTATATTACCAAGATGGTCTTTAAACTGGTAGACATATTTATATCCATCTGCTTCATGCTCCACAATGC
>NZ_CDSBKO010000064.1:0-31914 GCF_977115655.1 Aquimarina sp. | reverse complement strand
TAGTGAGTAGTGAGTAGTGAGTAGTGAGTAGTGAGTAGTGAGTAGTGAGTAGTGAGTAGTGAAAAATAGTGATTCTGTTATGGAAGCCATGCGTACAAAAAATAATAAATTATATTTTTTTACTAGCATCCGAAAGTTTACATAAAACGGAGACCTAAATATTCTAAAAAATTAATTACAAAGACGGTATTGTTTAGATAGGTGTTGGTTCTATTTTTCTATATAATTTCTATTGTCAGATTGAGCTTGTCGAAATCCAATTGAAAATCATAGGTTTAAGAACTTCGACAAGCTCAGCTTGACATCTAAGAGGAAAGTAAATAAAAACTTTCGGATGCTAGTGATATTTTTTAAACAACCTAAACAAAGAAGTAACAAAATTAACTAATGAAAAAAGGAATTTTATCTATAGGTATAGCCTGTATAGGTTTCTATTTTTTATATACATCTAATATGGATTTATATAATAGATTTCTAGATGGGTTGGCGCAATCACAAAACGTTTCAGAGTTTACTCCTACTATCTTTGCATTTGGCAAAACTTTAAAAATTATAATACTCTGTTTGGGGCTATTAAGTCTTTACTTTGGTATTATTTCTTTTTTGAAGAAAAACAAAGTTGCAATTATAGGAATACTTTTGGCTATACTACTTATGGTTTGTTCCTTTATTCCTTTTTGGAAATATATGCTAAAAAATTCTGGTTTAGATATTAGTTTTTAATCCAACCTCTAAAGTAACCACATGAAAAAAGAGATTCATATATTCTTTACTGCATTACTATTTTTTACCCGTATACCTTGTCCAAAATGGGTAAACCATGATCCCGAGTATCTAAAGCTTAGTTCCAGATACTTTTCGTTGGTAGGAATTATTGTGGGCTGCATAGGAGCTATAGTTTATTACGGAGCTTCTTTTCTTTTTTCTACTGAAATTTCTTTATTACTATCTATGTTTGCTACCATTTATACTACAGGAGCATTTCATGAAGATGGTTTTGCAGATGTATGTGATGGCTTTGGAGGGGGTTGGTCTAAAGAAAAAATTCTTTTGATTATGAAGGATTCCCGGCTTGGCACTTATGGCACTATAGGAATACTACTGTTATTAGCTATTAAATTTGCCGCATTAAGAGAGACCGAACCATACTATATACCATTGTTGTTAATAGCAGGACACAGCCTAAGTCGTTTTATAGCCACCACTCTTATTTTTACACATCCTTATGTAAGAGATACAGAGGACAGCAAAGCAAAACCTGCTGCAAAAAGTATCCGTTTTTCTTCTGTTTGTATAAGTGCAATCTTTGGTATTGCTCCTTTATTTTTATTTAAAAACCCGTGGATTTTTCTTACTTTAATCCCCATGTATACCTCTAAAATGTTTTTAGCACATAAATTTAAAAAATGGATTGGAGGGCAAACCGGAGACTGCGCAGGAGCAGTACAACAATTAAGTGAAGTCGTATTTTATCTTACTAGTATCGCATTATGGAAATATATCTGGTAAGACATACCACCCCAAATATCGAAAAAGGAATTTGTTACGGGCAAAGCGATATTGGGATCACCAGTTCCTTTGCTTCTGAAGTAGAAAAAATACACCAAAAAATCCCTGTTACAGAAATCTCCAGAGTATATAGCAGTCCTTTGCAACGGTGTAAACTACTTGCCAAAACTTTTAACATACCATATACTACAGATCCCAGACTTAAAGAAATGGATTTTGGGGATTGGGAGCTACAGAACTGGGATACTATCCATTCAACCCAACTAGACCCATGGATGAACGATTTTGTTACCACACAAGTACCTAATGGCGAATCCTATATAATGCTACAGGACAGAATTTTAGATTTTTATAACTCTATACATACAGATTCTGAAGAAAAAATCATTGTTGTAACCCACGCAGGACCAATGAGAGCCTTACTTGCCTATACACAACAAATAGAACTAAAAGATTCTTTTAGCATTAAAATAGAGTATGGGGATGTAATTGTTATACCTGTTATAGTTTAAATTTTTAAAATACATAAACTAAAAAAATATCCCCGCATAAAATGCAGGGACATCTATTACTATAAAACAGTATATAAAATTTGTTTAGTAATTAAAACTATAGACTGTTTTTACTGCATTATGATCTGATAAATCCTCTCCTCCCCTTACAAATTGTAACACTTCCATTTCAGGAATCGAAACCGGTTGTTTATGCTCTTTACTAATTAAAATATAATCCAAAGTGTCGTTATAATCCGGATACTCTTTACTAACCAAAGTATTGGTATTAGAGTACGTTCCTATATCTGTAGTGGCATTAAAAGAATACGATAGTGTAGAATTTAAAATACTTTGCATACTGGTGTAGGAAGACGTATCTGTATATTGCACATTCATATCCCCAGCATAAATTAATGGTTCTGATACAGGTATATTAAAGCCATTTACCCAATCCTTTATCTCTTTCAATTGTTTTAAACGAACAGAACTACCATTATAACTTCCTTGATCTGCCTGCAAATGAGTCCCTACAATATGATATTTTTTACCATTTTTGGTAACCTCAACATAAGCAGCTCCCTTATTTGAATGATAATCTGCCGTTCCAAACCCAGAATTAGTAAACACATATTGTTTTTTACTACCGATCGGATATTTACTAAAAATTCGCACTCCCCCATTAACAACAAATATGCTGTTAGAACAATCTCCGCTAACAGAATCCCAATTAGAACCTGTACTACAATACTGACCAACAAGTACGGTATTATAAGGGCAAACGTTCTTTAGTTTATTAAACAAGTATGTTTCGACTTGTTGGTTAAACCCTTCTTGAAAAATAATAACATCTAATGAAGATATCATTTCTGTCAAAACCTGTAGTTGCTTTTTGGATCTCTCTTCTTCTTTGTATTGTTTTATTCTTGCAATCCCTGGTAAATGAAATATATTATAACTTAATACTGTTAGACTTTCTGTATTTATATTTTTGCTCTCATGAGACTTTGTTTGACTTTCGTAATCTTCTATATTACTTTCATCTTCAGAACAAGAAAAGAACAGAAATACTGCAAAAATTAAAATGTAAAATTGTAAGTTTTTCATGGATAGATATGTCTAAGTTAGTTGCCCAAAGAACGTTTTTAATCTTCCTTTCCTCCTTATTTTAAAAAAAACAAATCGTTAAAAGATGGTTTATTAATGGTTTCGATTATCAATTAATTATTATTTAACCGCTTGTTCCAAAAAACAAATACTTTTTGTTAATCAATAATCTCAGAGTACCCTCACGAGGTATGCTTCCGAAAATATATTTTGTTTTCGACGCAAGCCTCCTTTAAACTCCATAATATGGATCAAACACCATATTACAAGACATTAGATATAATTATACACTAATGATATGTTCGTTTAGCCCCAAACTTATTACTGATTTACTATTTTTACAAAAAATATTTTTCATGCGTACCCTGTTTCGATTTTCTTTTTTATTTCTGTTAAGTATATCTTGTAAGAAAAAACAAGAAAATAGCAATCCACTTTCTGTAATGTATCTCGCTCCCCAAAAGATTGAATATGCTACAGGATTTACTATCCAAAACTATAAAGATTATAAAAAAATAAAAGTTACTACCCCGTGGCCAGACGCTAAACAGGATCTAATCTACATACTGCACCCAAAAGGTACCAAAAGACCTTTTTACTCTGATAACGCCCTATTTATCGAAGTTCCTGTTGAAAGAGTCGTGGTTAGTTCTACTACAGATATCCCTATGTTAGAATACATGAATCTCGAAGATCGATTAGTAGGGTTTCCGCATACTAATTATATTTCTTCAGAAAAAACACGAGCTTTAATAGATAAAGGAAAGGTAAAAGAGCTTGGCAAAGAATATAACTTGAACACTGAAGTGGTTCTTGAGCTTTCTCCCGAAATGATTATAGGTTTTTCGGCAACAGGAGATACCAAAGCGTATGATCTTATTCAAAAAACAGGAATCCCTGTGGTTATGAATGGTTCGTGGATGGAAAAACACCCTCTGGGAAGAGCAGAGTGGATAAAATTTATTGCTGCGTTTTTTGGTAAAGAAACCATTGCCGAAGATATTTTTCAAAATATAAAAAACAGCTACAATAAAGCAGTTACTCTTGCCAAAAACATAAAAAAATCACCAACTGTAGTATCTGGGAGCATGTTTAAAGATATATGGTATATCCCTGGTGGAGATAGTTTTATTGCACAATTTTTAAAAGATGCAAATACCACCTATTTATGGGCAGATAATAATGATGCAGGTAGTTTAACCCTAAACTTTGAAAGTGTTTTGGAAAAAGGGCAAAATGCAGACTTATGGATAGGAGCCGGTAATTCAAAATCTTTGGAAGAACTTAAAGCACAAAACCATCGTTATGAAGCTTTTGATGCATTTAAAAATAAAACCGTATATTCTTACTCGTTAAAAACCGGTGCAAAAGAAGGCTTAATTTATTATGAATTAGGACCAATGCGCCCCGATTTAATTTTAAAAGATATTATTAAAATTGCACATCCAGAATTATTAAACGATTATCAACCTTATTTTTTTGAAAAGCTAAATTAATTGACTCCAACCAAATCATATAAACCTGTTTTTTTAAGTATACTTTTGCTTTTGCTTATTTGTTTTATAGCTAACATAAGCTTAGGTTCTGTATTTATACCTTGGTCAGACACCTTAAAAAGCCTAATTGGCGGCAGTGTAGAAAAAGAGTCCTGGAGACATATTATCATTGACTATAGATTACCAAAAGCAATTACTGCTATCATAGTAGGCTGCGGACTTGGGGTTTCTGGTTTGTTAATGCAAACCATGTTCAGGAATCCTTTGGCAGGGCCGTTTGTACTAGGGATTAGCTCCGGAGCAACACTGGGAGTAGCAATATTAATACTAAGCAGCACCTTTACAGGGATTGCTTTTTCTACTTTTTTAGTTTCAAAATGGGGATTGGTAATTGCTGCTAGTTTAGGAAGTATATTAGTACTATTTGCTGTAGTGGTGGTCTCTGCCAAAGTTAGAGATACTATGGCAATACTAATTATAGGACTTATGTTTGGTAGTATTACCTCTGCAATAGTAAGCGTTCTTTCTTATTTTGCTCCTGCCAATCAATTACAACAATATGTATTTTGGGAATTTGGTAGTTTAGGTAACCTTAGTTGGTATGATGTTCTTATCTTTTTTGGTATATCTTTATTAGGGATGCTATTGGCTGTTCTTTCTATAAAGCCATTAAACACCTTATTATTAGGAGAAAACTATGCCCGAAGCCTTGGTTTAAACATTCAAAAAAGCCGTTTTCTCATTATTATTGCCACAGGTTTGCTAGCAGGTAGTGTTACTGCTTTTGCAGGCCCTATCGCATTTATAGGTCTGGCAGTACCTCATCTTACCAGATTGTTATTTCATACATCAAACCATAAAACCTTAATTCCGGCAGTACTATTGCTTGGTAGTATTATCATGTTAATTTGTGATAGTATTGCACAACTACCATCTAGTGAATATACCTTGCCTATTAATGCAATTACCTCTCTTATCGGAGCCCCCGTAGTAATCTGGTTGCTGGTTCGTAAAAGAAAAATGTTATTTTAAACTTTTGAGAACTTCACCCTTCCAGAGTTCAGGGTTCGCGTGGGCTGAGGCTCTCAAAGTCCATCCTTCGGGAATATCACGGTTCGAGTAACCTCACCGTTCGGGGTTAATTATAGTGGGCTGAGGCTCTCGAAGTCCATCCTTCAATAATTCTCGTGGGCTGAGGCTCTCGAAGTTCATCCTTCAATAATTCTCGTGGGCTGAGGCTCTCGAAGTCCATCCTTCAATAATTCTCGTGGACTGAGGCTCTCGAAGTCCATCCTTCGGTAATATAACGGTTCGAGTAACCTCACCGTTCGGTTCGGTTATAGTGGACTGAGGCTCTCGAAGTCCATCCTTTCCTATAAAAAACCTGTTCCCTGTCATAAAAACTAAAGGCGCGGAGTATATTTATGTAAGCGCGAACATAGTTTACCCGGGCGCGGAGTACTTTTGGTCGGGCGCGGAGGTAGAAATCCAAGGCGCGTGGGGGAGACACCCAAGCGCAGGCTACTTTTGGTAAGGCGCATGGGGTAGATACCCGGGCGCGGACATAGAAAAGGCAGGCGCGTGGCGCGCCCGACCTCACCTACTCCGCGCCCCGGTAATAATGCAGGATGACTTGTTTTACCCATACTAAACCTTAGTCAAACATATCCGGTCCTAAAAAAAATCCATATATTTTAATATCTTATACCAGTTCTGATTTAAAAATACTCAAATAAAATACAGGTATTTTTTGTTTAGGCAAAAAAGAAAATGCAAGCATAGTCAAGGCTATGATTAAATTTTATTTTGAAGCATAAACGAAAAAGAGCAAATTTTAGGGGGTAATTTTAAGTCAGAAATGGTATTATCTTTAGAATAAAAAAATAAACCCATGAATGCAACAGAATATATAGAAGGAATCCATAAACAATTTACCTACTACAAATCTCTGGGAGATAAAACCATAGAACAAATCCCTGAAGAGAAGCTTTTTTGGCAATACAATAACGATAGTAACAGTATTGCAATACTCATAAAACATTTATGGGGGAATATGAAATCCCGATGGACTGATTTTTTAACTACCGATGGCGAAAAAGAATGGAGACACCGGGATACCGAATTTGAAGACGATATAAAAACCAAAGAAGAGCTTTTAAATAAATGGGAAAATGGCTGGCAATGTCTTTTTACCGCATTAAAAAGTATAGACGAAAACAATTTTAATCACCCCGTATATATTCGAAATATCGAACATACCATTACCGAAGCAATAAACAGGCAACTGGCACATTACTCATACCATATAGGTCAAATCGTATTTTTAGGAAAAATGATTGCAGCAGAGCAATGGCAAAGTCTATCTATCCCAAAAGGAAAATCTGTGATCTATAACGAAAAACGTTTTTCTGCACCTAAACATAAAGCCCATTATACCGATAAACTTATAGACAACAATAAAAATTAATTTTTTGGATTAATCAATAACCTCGGAGCAAGCTCACCAGGCATGATTCCAAAAATATATTTTGTTTTCGAGGCAAGCCTCGATAAATTAAACTCCACAATGTGGATTTAAATAGTCAATAACTCGTTAAGGTTTGTTAATAACTATGGTTTTATGCATGCCAAAATCCAAACAGATTACATTTATATTTGCGTTGAACTATGCACATACATTACTGTTTGTGTATAAATAAGCCATTGCAAAACGTTACCATTAACCAAAACGCTTGCCCTGATTAAAATCAGGAAATTGGCTAATTACATCTGGCAATAAAAAACAACAAAAAATAGATGAAATTTATAGTATCCAGTTCTTACTTATTAAAACAGCTACAAGTATTAGGAGGAGTAATTAGTAACAGTAATACGTTACCAATTTTAGACAACTTTTTATTCGAATTAGATAATAACACATTAACAGTTTCTGCCTCTGATCTCGAAACTACTATGTCGGCTAAATTAGAAGTAGAATCTTCTGACCAAGGAACTATTGCAGTACCTGCAAAACTATTGTTAGAAACCCTTAAAACCTTTCCTGAGCAACCATTAACTTTTGTTTCTGCTAATAATAATACGGTAGAGATTAGCTCTAATCACGGTAAATATGCTTTGGCGTATGCAGATGGTGAAGAGTTTCCTAAGGCAGTAGAATTAGAAGATCCGAGTGCTACCAATATCTTAGGAGATGTATTAGCTACAGCAGTAAGTAAAACCATTTTTGCTACAGGTAATGATGATTTAAGACCAGTAATGAGCGGGGTGTTTTTTCAGTTCTCTACAGAAGGGTTAACCTTTGTAGCAACCGATGCGCACAAACTTGTAAAATATACCAGAGAAGATATAAGTGCTTCTCAATCTGCTGAGTTTATTATGCCTAAAAAACCCTTAAATTTATTAAAAGGAATTTTAGCAGGAAGCGACAGCGAAGTAAGAATCGAATATAACGAATCCAACGCAAAATTTACTTTTGATGAAACACAGTTAATTTGTAGATTAATAGATGGTAAATACCCTAATTATGAGGCGGTAATCCCAAAGGAAAACCCAAACAAATTAACTATAGCCCGCACACAATTCTTAAACTCTGTGCGTAGAGTTTCTATTTTTTCGAATAAAACAACACATCAGATTCGATTAAAAATTGCAGGAGCAGAACTTAATATCTCTGCCGAAGATATTGACTATTCTAATAAAGCAGAAGAGCGTTTAACCTGTGATTACCAGGGAGACGATATGCAAATAGGATTCAACTCCCGTTTTTTAAGTGAAATGCTAAGTAACTTAAATGCAGACGAGGTGCAATTAGAAATGTCTTTACCAAACAGAGCCGGAATACTTACTCCCATAGACGGATTAGACGAAGGGGAACATATTACCATGCTGGTAATGCCGGTAATGTTAAACAACTAAGGCTATAAAATAAAATAATATTTCTTTAAAAAAAGCCCATCTGTACTATGCAGTTGGGCTTTTTTGGTTAATTGAATTTATAACTGCTATTTTAAAAGTAATCCTGCTTTGTCATCTTACAGATGCTTTTGTTTCATTTTTAGATTTACTATTTAACCTCCAAGATGACAAAGCAGGATTAAAATAATATTAATCTATTTTGTATTTTAGATATAGCTAAATTAATCTTTAATGATTCGAAAAAACAAGGAAGTAAAAAGCAACAACGAAAAACTAGTCTTAGGACTTGTAATAGGGGCAATAATTGGTTTTCTTATTTATTGGTCTTTAGACATTGTAGGCGATTTTTCTGAAATTGTATTTCTTATACTTGTTACCGTTGCGGTTGTGATAAGTCTGATTTTTATTGTCCTTATATGGTTTAGAAAACGAATCATAAAACGTTTTTTTGGAAAAGAAATTGAATTTGAAACCCTTTTGAAAGAAACCCAGGAAACTATTCATCTTGTTGCCGAACATGCTACAGAAAAATTGCCACTGGAAAATGATAAAAAAGATAAGATTAATTTCTTTGCCCCTCGTATCGTCAACTATATTCTTTGGTCAAATTTTAGAAATTGGGGGTTAAAAATAATGAGTTCTTTTGTTTTAGGACTAGGAGGCATTGTTACAACAATACTTGTATTAAATCAAAATAAATTATTCGAAATTCAGAATCAAAAAATACAAGACCAAAATAAAAGAATAGAACAACAAACCCATCTTGCAGAGGCTTCCAGACGATCTTCTCAAATGTTTATCATGGGCGAAGTATTAAGCGATCTAAATGCAGAACTCGAAGATCCTAAAAACAAAAACAAAACATTATCGAGTACTTTAACCGGACGTATCATAAGCCTTAGCAGAGCTATGAAACCCTATCGGTATTTAGTAAACGATACCCTTATTAAATCTCCTTCTAGCCCTGAAAGAGGACAACTACTTATTTCTTTGTTAAAAAGTAAAATAAATGGTACATTTTTGGAAGAGCAAATTTTGTCCGATTCCTATTTTGCTTCTGCCGAATTAGAACGAGTAAACTTAGAAAATGCTAGTTTAAAGGGGGCTAGTTTAAAAAATGCAGATTTAAGCGAAACCAACCTTAATGATGCTAATCTGGCTTATGCAAATTTAAGTCATGCTAATCTAGAAAAAGCCAATCTTGATGATACTAACCTAAATCATGCAAATCTTAGTCACGCCAACCTTCGTTATACTATATTTACCTTTGCAGATGTAACCGATATTAAATCTATAGATAGTGCAAAAGTACATCGATATGATTGGATCGTCTACATAAAAGATAGCCTGCAACTAAAAGGAGCTGATCAGATTTTTAATTCCTACAGAGTAGATAGTGTATATTATTCAAAAAAATCTACCACAAAAATGCCGATGATTATAAAAAACAAATAACATAATACTAATGAGAATACAGGACTCATATTCAAAAAAATGTTCATGATAAAAATACCAACCATAGATGATTTCCTTTTATCCGGAAAAATATATTTATGCACTCCTGATGCAGATAAAAACAAAGTGCTAATCATCAATTCTGCCACTGCTGTTAATAAAAAACTATATCATCACTATGCTTCTTATATGGCAGAAAATGGCTATACTGTAATTACTTATGATTATAGAGGTATTGCGGATTCCAGACCCAAAATACTCAGAGGCTTTAATGCTTCATTTACCGATTGGGGTCAAAAAGATTTTTCTGGAGTAATTGCGTATGTCAAAAAAGAATTCCCTAATCATCGCATAATGACTCTTGGTCATAGTATTGGTGGTACCATTATCGGTATGACAAAAAAAAATACAGAGATTAGTGGAATTATAAATATTGGTGCACAAACAGCCTATTATAAAGATTGGTCAAAAAAGCATAAAACTAAAATTTATATTTTATGGCATATTCTTTTTCCCGCAATCACTGCCATATTTGGTTATTTTCCTGGCAAGAAACTAGGTCTTTTAGAAGACGTTCCTAAAGGCGTAATCCAGCAATGGAACAACAGAAAAAAACATCACGATATGAAAAAACAAATGGAATCTACAGGCATTACTTTCTATTATGATAACTACAAATCAAAACTACTTACGCTAGGTATCGTAGACGATCCAATAGGAACGTATTCTGCTATTAGCAGAATACATGAATTATTTGAGAAATCCGATAAAAACCTGGAAATGATTCATCCAAAAGATTTTTTTATTGATAAAATAGGTCATTTTGGTTTTTTTAGTCGAAAATTTAAACACTCTCTCTGGACAAAAACATTATTATGGTTTGATGCTATATAATCGTTACAAATAAATTATATGTTAATTGCATAACAAAACTATTATACAATTACCCATTTAACTTTATTTTTGAACCTTAATCATTATAAACACATATCATGAACATTACTCTGGAACAAGCAGAAAAAATTATTGCTGCTGCAAAAGAAAAAGCAACTGCCATAAACACAAAGATGAATATTGCAGTTGTAGATTCTGGTGCAAATCTTATTGCGTTTGCACGAATGGATCAAGCTTGGTTAGGATCTACAGATATTTCTATCAAAAAAGCAAAGACAGCCATCTTTTTTGGCATGAATACAGGATCTATAGGAGAGCTTTCTCAACCGGGCGGACCTTTATTTAATATTGAACATTCTAACGGAGGGTTAATATCTTTTCCAGGAGGAATACCTATTAAGGATGAGTCTGGAAAAACGATTGGCGCTATTGGCGTTAGCGGAAGCAGTGTAGAAAACGATCACGAAGTTGCAGAAGCAGGCGTAACGGCATTAAGTGTATTTGCCTAACTAATAACATAATACCAGCTGTAATAAAATAAAACAGCTGGTATTTTTTTGTCTGTTTAAGTATATGAAAAAGCTATTAAGCTATCTGTGGCCATTTACCAAAGAAATTTCCTCCAAAATTAATGGTACTTTAGAGCTTACCTGGATGAATGGTAAAAAAGTATTAGACAGTCAAAATACAAATTACTCCTATGGATCTTTACAAAAATTACTTAGTTATGGGCTCTCGCAGATAGATGTCCCTGTTACCAGTACTATCCTTTTGCTAGGATTGGGGGGTGGTAGCATTATACAATCCTTAAAAGAAAAATTTCATCATCAAGGAAAAATCATAGCAGTCGAGATCGACGAAATAATTATACAAATAGCTAATAACGAGTTTGGTATTACTCCAGATCAAAACTTGGAGATTATTTACGAAGATGCATTACATTATGTAAACAGATGTACACAACAATTTGAAATCATTATTGTAGATATTTTTATTGACCATAAAGTTCCTGAACCATTTTATGACATAAAATTTTGGCAAAAATTAAAGTTATTATTAAAAAACAAAGGTCATATCGTATTTAATGCAGGTATACATTTAAAAGAAAATCCTAAAATCGAAGCTTTACTCTCTGCAAACAAGCTGGATATAGAGTTTACAAAGTATGACAATGTGCTACAAACGAATACTTTGATAATAGCACAAAAAAAATAAAACCATATTACTTAAAACGAAGGTATATTCACTCCTCTAACGAATTTTCTTACTACTTTTAAATATTCAATAATCACAGATAGATAATGTACTTACAAAAATTAAAAAATTGCCATCAAAATATCAAACCATTTATACATAATACCCCTGTACTTACTTCTCATTTATTAAATGAAATCTCCGGGGCTTCTGTTTTTTTTAAGTGTGAAAATTTTCAACGTATGGGTGCTTTTAAAATGAGAGGCGCAACCAATGCTATTCTTAATTTATCTGAAACACAAAAATCAAGAGGGGTAGTAACCCATTCTTCTGGAAACTTTGCTCAGGCTTTATCCCTTGCCGCACGCAGTCTGGGCGTAAAAGCATATATCGTAATGCCATCTGGTGCTCCAAAAGTAAAAAAAGAAGCGGTAAAAGAATATGGAGGTATCATTATAGAATGTCCCCCTACCCTGGAAGACAGAGAAAAAACCGCTATGCAAGTCCAACAAGAAAAAGGAGCTACTTTTTTACACCCTTCTGATAATCTCGATGTAATATTAGGACAAGGCACTGCTACTATAGAATTATTAGAAGATCACCCTGATTTAGAATATATATTTACCCCTGTTGGTGGCGGTGGACTAATTGCAGGAACTGCCTTAGCTGCTAATTTACATGGCAATAATTGCAAGGTTATAGGAGGAGAACCTTTGGCTGCTGATGATGCATATCGCTCTTTACTAAGTGGAAAAATTGAAACTAATAAAACGACACAAACCATAGCCGATGGCTTAAAAACACAACTGGGAGATATCAATTTTCCTATAATACAAAAATATATTACCAAAATAATACGTGTTGAAGAACAAGATATTATTGCTGCAATGCGATTAATTTGGGAACGTATGAAAATTATCATAGAACCATCCTCTGCAGTAGCATTCGCCGCTTTATTAAAAGAAAAGGAACTGTTTAAAGGCAAAAAGACAGGAATTATTTTATCCGGAGGAAATGTTGATCTTAAAAATCTACCTTTTTAAACACTAAACTATTATATACAATATGCTTTCTATAAAAAAACAATACCCTTTATTGATCTTTTTAGTTTTTATATCTACGGCACTATTTGCGCAACAAAAAACTATCACCTATACGACTATAGATTCTTTAATATATAGCCAAAATGTTACCAATAACATGAATGCATTAAAACACTTAGAAAATAAGTTTATTAAAGACAGTAGCAAAGTAGAATACTGGGAGCGATACGCACAAGCTTGTTTTAACTCGTTTAAATATTCAAAAGCTATCGAGAGTATTGATAAGGTAATTGATAAAAAACCCAAATATTCTGAAGCTTATTTTAAAAAAGCAAAATTTGTTTTAAAAATAAGAAAAGACTTGATCGAAGCAATTGACCTAATGTCTAAGGCAATAGATTATGAAAACAAGGGGGAATATCGTTTTTACCGCGGTATTTATTATCAAATGAATAATGATGACCCTAAAGCGATTAAAGATTATGACAGTGCATTAGAGCTAGGGTTTGTACACCCCGGGCTATACAGAAACTATGCTATATTATTACTAAAGTGGGATGATCCCAAAACGGCTTTAAATATTATTGAAAAAGCAATACAACTTAACCCCGATGTAGCCGAAAACTATTCTACACGTGCCCAAATATACATACCGTTACTAGACCCCGAAAAAGTATGCAGTAATTTTGAAACAGCAAGAAAATTAGGATACTCTAAAAACATAGATTTACAAAACATTCTTTGCAAAGAAAATTCTACTCTAAATAAATATATGGTTTTTGGAGATGTACTTCAAAAAATGGAGAAGTATGATTTTGCGAAAAAGGCATATAGTATAGCTATAGAAAAAGAAAAAGATTCTTCGAGGTATTATCTAAACAGAGGATACTGTCATTTTAAGCTTAAAGAATATGATTTGGCAGAAAAAGATTACTTAACGGCATTACAACTACCTTTGCCAACAAAAGATTTATTATACGATAATCTTAGCTTATTATACTTTAACCAGGATAAGTATGAGCAATCTATAGAGTATTCCACTAAGCGTATAGATCTTGACTCCAATAATGAAGTTCCTTATATAGACCGAGGGCTGGCGTATCGAAAACTAGGAAAATATGCAGAGGCCGAAAAAGATTTTAATACTTCTCTTTCTATAAAACCTAACTTTTTTAGAGCGTATGGCTACAGAGCATATTTGTTTTTTGAAAAAGGAGATTTTAAAAAGGCTTTTGAAGATGCAAAAAAAGCTGTTTCTTTAAATCCTGAATATGGATACGGATATGTTGTTCTGGGTCTGTCTAAGCAAAAACTAAATATTGATGGATATTGCCTAGATTTTACAACTGCGAAAAAATATAATGGCCTGGATGCAGACAAAGCTATTGCAGCATATTGCAATACAGAAAAAAAATAGCATATATTATTTTTTGGTAAATCAAAAAAAAAAAGATCCTCTTATTTTTTAAATAATAAAGAACAAGAGGATCTGTAATTTTAGGAGCTAACAATCAATATAAACCATAAGCCCACTTAATTGCATTTCTGTCATCACTTGACCAACCGGCAGTTGTGCTTAATCTCCAATTACATACATAAACACTGCTTTTCATTACAGAGCCACAATTGTTAGCCTGATGATAAGATGCTCCTCTGGTACCAGGTATTAACTCCCCTTCCGTTTGGTTAGAGTGTAAATAACCTAAGTTATGTCCTAACTCATGTATAAGCAAAGCCATGGTTGACTCAGAAGAAGCTCCTTCATGATCTTTAGCCGTATTTATATTTAACCAAGAACCTACATTCCCTCTTCCATCTGGTAATGCAGCCCTTGCCCATGCTGATGTATTAGTTTCACGCCAGGTGCCAACAAGTATATCTGCTTGTGATCTGGTATATGTTCTTCTTATATTAATATTGGGACTTATCCTGCTCCAATGATAAGCAGCCCAGGAAAACTCATATTCAAATTGTCTGGGAAAACTTCTTTCGATATAATACGTAATATCTCTTGAATTGCTATAATACACACCATTTCCTACACGATACCATTGGTTTTTACCTTGAATATCTCTTCCTTCTTCTGGTTGATTATTATCCAGATTACTTTTGTAGTTAAAAGAAAATGCTATATCATCGCCATAGATAAATGTTTTATTGCCAAAATCTGGTTTAAGAGATTCTTTAGAATAACCTTGTTCGGTTAGATAATCCAGAGTAGCTTTGGCCTCTTGGGATAACGAATACTCTATCTGATTTTGGTTTTCCTGATCTAAATTTTCATTTTGACAACCTGCACATACTAAAATAGTTGCCAAAATTAAACTAAAGTTGAATTTGTGTTGTAACATAATTATATAGTTTAAAGTTATTACTTAAAATTACATTATCATTACACATAAATACAGCAATATATTAACTACATCTAATACTAAATTTGCTGATTTACAACAACTAACACTAAAAAACATTATATATATAACAATTTTTAATTCTTCATAGAGGGTCTGGTTCCCCAAGACTTGCTTCGAGGTTATTGATTATACATTATTATTAATTTATATTCTTGGCAAATCCCCATCTCCTTTTAATGGTAAATTAGAAGTCCCCATTAAGTACATATCCACATGATATGCTGCTTGTCTGCCTTCTGCAATTGCCCAAACAATCAAGGATTGCCCTCTGCGGGTATCTCCTGCGGCAAAAACACCTTTTATATTAGTGTTGTAGTTATCTTCTGTAGCTTTAATATTAGTTCTGGCATCCATATCTATTCCTAACTGTTCTGCAATAGTGGGTTCTGATCCTGTAAACCCGAGAGCCAATAATGCTAATTCGCATTTCCATTCTTTTTCTGTATCAGGAATTTCCTTTAATGTAAAACGACCGTTTTCTTTTACCCACTCTACTTGAGTAGTAATCAAACCTTTTAGATTTCCGTTTTCATCTCCTATAAATTCTTTGGTTGAAATACTCCAGTTACGCTCAACTCCTTCCTGATGCGAAGAACTTGTTCGTAAACGCATAGGCCAAAATGGCCAGGGTTGGTTTACAGGACGCTCGGTAGTTCCTTTACCCATAATTTCAAAATTAGTAACCGAGGCTGCTCCATGTCTTACAGAAGTACCTATACAATCTGATCCTGTATCCCCCCCACCAATAACTATTACATTTTTATTTGTTGCAAGAATTTCTTCGCCAAGATCCTGGATTCCATCTACTCTCCGGTTGTTTTGAGATAAAAAATCCATTGCCTGTACCACTCCTTTTAGGTCTGCACCTTTTACAGGCAGATCTCGTCGAACTGTTGCTCCTGTACATAATATAACAGCGTCAAAGTTCGATTTTAATTCATCTGCTCTAATATCTTTTCCGATATGGGTATTTGTTTTAAAAATAATCCCTTCTTCTTCTAAAACAGCCACCCGACGATCAATTACCTGTTTTTCCATTTTGAAATCAGGAATACCATATCGCAACAATCCCCCTGCTTTTTCATCTCTTTCAAAAACAGTTACCAAGTGTCCTGCACGATTTAATTGTTGCGCAGTTGCCAATCCAGAGGGTCCGGAGCCAATTACTGCTACTTTTTTGCCTGTTCTTTCTTTTGGAGGATTGGCTTTTATCCATCCATTTTTAAAAGCTTGTTCTACAATATTTTTTTCAATATTTTCAATAGTTACGGGATCTTCATTTATACCCAGAACACAAGCCTCTTCGCAAGGTGCGGGGCATAACCTTCCTGTAAATTCAGGAAAGTTATTGGTAGCATGCAAAACAGCAGATGCTTTTTCCCATTTACCACGATATACGGCATCATTAAAATCAGGAATCAAATTACCCAAAGGGCAACCGCTATGACAAAACGGGATACCACAATCCATGCAACGAGCTCCTTGGTTTTTAAGTTTTTCTTCTGGCATTTCTACCGTAAACTCTTTATATTGTTTTATACGATCTTCTACAGGCTGGTACTGTTCGATCTCCCTTTCAAATTCTAAAAATCCAGTTATCTTTCCCATGTTCTATATCGTTTTATGCTTGTGCTAATTTTTCTTCTTCTAATCGTTTTAATGCTTGTTTATATTCTTCGGGAAATATTTTTATAAAATTCGATAATTCGTTTTCCCAGTTTTCAAGAATTCTTTGCGCCAAGGGGCTTAAAGTTGCATTGTAATGGTTTTCGATTAATGTTTTTAATTCGTTTATATCTTTTTGTTCCTTAACCGGGTCCAAATTAAGTGCTTCTTTGTTGCAATGTGCTTCAAATGTCTTATTACGATCATAGATATAGGCTATACCTCCAGACATTCCCGCACCAAAATTTCTACCTACTTCTCCTAAAATTACTGCAATACCTCCTGTCATATATTCACATCCATGATCCCCTATGCCTTCTACTACAGCAATCGCCCCGGAGTTACGCACACAAAACCGCTCTCCTGCTTTACCATTTATATATACTTCTCCTGCAGTGGCCCCGTACAAAGTAACATTTCCTGTAATTACATTATTTTCTGGTATGATGGTAGATTCTTCTGGTACTTTGATTATTAATTTTGCTCCAGAAAGCCCTTTTCCCAGATAGTCATTAGTATTTCCATTTACCACCATCGTTAAACCATTGGTTGCAAATGCTCCAAAGCTTTGACCGGCAGCTCCTTTAAAATTCAATTTCAAAGTATTATCTGGTAATCCTTGTGCTCCATAAATTTTGGAAATCTCATTGCTTAAAATTGCTCCTACCGCTCTATTGGTGTTGCAAATTTTAAAATCCAATACTGTTTTTTCTTTTCGGAATAGCGCAGGATGTGCTTGTTCTATAATTTTAAAATCTATGGATTTCTTTAATCCATGATCTTGTTTTTCTGTATTGTATATTGCAACTCCTTTGGGGGTTTTTACCTTATGCAAAATCGGGGTAAGATCTACTCCTGCTGCTTTATAATGACCTAAAGCTTTTTTATGATCTAATTTATCTACTTGCCCAACCATTTCATTTATGGTACGAAAACCTAAATGCGCCATAATCTCCCGTAGTTCTTGTGCTACGAAATACATATAGTTTACTACATGCTCTGGTTTTCCTTTAAATTTTTTACGCAATTCGGGATTTTGTGTAGCGATACCCACGGGACAAGTATTTAAGTGACATACCCGCATCATTACACATCCGGATGCTACAAGTGGTGCTGTTGCAAAACCAAACTCTTCTGCTCCTAACAAGCATGCAATAGCTACATCCCGGCCTGTTTTTAGTTGTCCGTCACACTCTAGTACTATACGGCTACGTAAATTATTACCTACCAGGGTTTGCTGTGCTTCTGCAATACCTAACTCCCATGGTAAACCGGCATGTTTTAAAGATGTTAAAGGAGATGCTCCTGTACCACCATCAAACCCAGAGATCAAAACAACGTCTGCTTTTGCTTTTGCCACACCTGCTGCAACTGTTCCTACTCCTACTTCGGATACTAATTTCACATTTATCCTTGCTTCTCTGTTTGCGGATTTCAGATCATAAATTAGTTGGGATAAATCTTCAATAGAATAAATATCGTGATGTGGGGGTGGTGAGATCAAACCCACATAAGGTGTAGAGTTACGGGTTTTTGCTATTTCCGGATTTACTTTTGGTCCCGGTAATTGTCCTCCTTCTCCCGGTTTCGCTCCCTGGGCCATTTTGATCTGTATCTCAGAAGCATTTGTCAAATAGTTGGAAGACACTCCAAATCTACCTGAGGCAACTTGTTTTATCGCACTGTTTTTCCAATCTCCATTTGCATCTTTATAAAAACGCAAAGAGTCTTCTCCTCCTTCGCCCGAGTTACTTTTTCCTCCTATACGATTCATTGCTATAGCAAGGTTTTCATGTGCTTCTTTACTTATCGATCCATAAGACATTGCTCCTGTTTTAAAACGTTTTACAATTTCTGTCCAGGGTTCTACCTCTTCTATTGGGATTGGATCATAGTTAGAGAATTCTAATAACCCCCGAATCGTCATTAGGTTTTTTGATTGCTCGTTGATTAACTCTGCATATTCTTTATAAGTACCAGGGTCATTATCCCGCACTGATTTTTGTAATTTGGCTACAGATAACGGATTAAACTGGTGTTTTTCTCCATTACGCCTCCATCTGTATTGCCCTCCAATTTCTAAGTCCAAATTGGCTGCTATTTCTTGTTCTGTGTATGCTTTTTTATGGCGTTTTGATATTTCTTTTTCAATTTCATATAACCCAATACCTTCAATACGGGTAGCGGTATTAGGAAAATATTGGTCTACTACTTTTGTATTAATCCCAATACACTCAAATAGTTGAGAGCTTCTGTATGAATTTAAAGTAGATATCCCTATCTTATTCATTACTTTTAATACTCCTTTGCCAACAGCTTTGTTATAGTTTTTGATAGCATCATCAAAGGTTAGATTAGAAATCGTACCATCTTGTAGTTGCTCTCCTATAATTTCATTTACCATATAAGGATTAATTGCGCTTGCTCCGTAACCAAACAATAAGGCAAAATGATGTACTTCTCGTGGTTCTGCAGATTCTATAATAATACTAACTTTAGAGCGTTTTCCTAATTTTTGCAATCCGCTATTTACATAAGAGCATGCCAATAATGCTGGAATTGGCGCTCTGTGTTTGCTTACATTTCTATCAGATAGTATAACTACATTTGTTCCTTCGTTAATTACATCTGATACATTTTTGAGTAATATTTCTAACGCATCTTCGAGTCCGTTTAGACCTCTGTTAACATTATACAGCATGGGTATAGAACTTACTTTAAACCCTTTATCTGTATATGTTTTTATTTTATCCAAATCTTCTTTGGATATTACAGGGTTCTGTATTTTTAATTTTTTGCAATGCTTTTCATTAATCTCAAAGATATTATGATCTGCTCCCAGAGTAAGGCTTATATCTGTAATTAGCTCTTCTCTAATACCATCTAATGGGGGGTTTGTAACCTGAGCAAACAACTGTTTAAAATAGTTATAAATCAATTGTGGTCTCTCAGACAATATTGCTATTGGGGTATCTGACCCCATAGATCCAATAGGCTCTTTTCCTAATTGCCCCATTGGAGCAATGATAGTATCTATATCTTCTTGTGTATACCCAAAAACTGCTTTACGTTTTGCTACGGTTTCTTCTCCCAAAAATAGCGGACAATCATTATATGGTATATCTTTTAAATGTACCAGATTGTTATCCAGCCATTCTCTATAAGGATGTTGGGATGCTATTTTTTCTTTTATTTCTTCATCATTAATTATTCTTCCCTGATCCATATCTACCAGAAACATTTTTCCTGGTTCCAGTCTACCGTGGTATTCAATATTGACAGGTTTTAAATCTACTACCCCTGTTTCTGAGGACATGATTACATAGCCATCTTTGGTAACACTATAACGAGACGGTCTTAATCCGTTTCTGTCCAGCACAGCTCCTATATAATTGCCGTCTGTAAATGGAATAGACGCAGGGCCATCCCACGGCTCCATTGCACAAGAGTTGTATTCATAAAATGCTTTTTTAGCTTCAGACATTTCAGGGTTTTTTTCCCACGCTTCAGGAACCATCATCATCATTACTTCTGGCAATGATCTACCGGTCATTAACAGTAATTCTACAACCATATCCATGGATGCTGAATCGGATTTTCCTTTTAATATTACAGGTATTATTTTTTTGATATCTTCTCCAAACCAATCGCTTTTTAACAATTCTTCTCTGGATCGCATTCTGGTCACATTGCCTCTTAATGTGTTAATCTCTCCATTATGGCACATGTATCTAAAAGGTTGTGCCAGATCCCAGGTAGGAAATGTATTGGTAGAAAAACGTTGATGTACCAATGCCAGTCTGGTAACTACTTTGGGGTCCATAAGGTCTGTATAGTACAACTTAATGTCCTCTGGCAGTAACAATCCTTTAAATATTAGTGTTTTTGTAGATAAACTTGGCACATAAAAAACCTTGCTCTCTGATAGTTTAGAACTATATATAATATGTTCTGTTATTTTTCTGGCAGTGAATAATTTTAAATTAAAATCAAAATGGTTTTGCTCGTTATTTTCTTTCCCAATAAATATTTGTTTGATAAAAGGCTCTGTAGCAGCAGCAATTTCTCCTATATGAGTATGATCTACAGGAACATCTCTCCATCCTAATAAAACAAGCCCCTGGTTACTTATATTTTTTTCGAATGTTTCTATACAAAACTGTCTTTGATTCTCTTTTTTGGGTAAAAAAACATTGCTAACAGCATATTCTCCCGATTCTGGCAGCTTAAAATTACAATGCTCAACAAAAAAATCGTGAGGGATATCAATAAGGATTCCCGCTCCATCTCCTGTTTTACCATCTGCACTAACCGCACCTCTGTGTTCTAACTTTTCGAGAATCTCTAATGCTTTGTGAATAATATCATTTGACTTTTGTCCTTCTAAGCTGCATATAAATCCGGCACCACATGCGTCGTGTTCAAATTCTGGCAGATACATCCCTTGTTTCTTCATAATATTTTCCGGTCTAAAAAGTGGTTCTTATGGATGAAATTAACGAATCATTAATTAACAGAGAAGAAAATAGAAGTAATCCATATTACTTTTCTGAGCTCCCTAAAAAAACAGCTTCATAAATAAAACAATCCTAAAATAAAGACTTGTAATTATGAATTTGACAATGCGTTTTTTGAAAAAAAAATAAGATTTTGGCAAAAACACAGATCACTGATTCTCAATAATTTCAATCGAAAACGTTTTCGTTATAAATTCAAAAAAACGATATAGTAAATGTTTATTTTTTTTATACAAAACAAATCATACCCATAATTTTTCATAGGGTAAAAATTAATTATTAATAAAAATAACAATACAACCCTGTTATTTTATAGGTATAAAAACAAAATAATATAAATTTAAGCCTAAATAACATAAACTTAATTTTTTTATGAAAAAAATAGAAGCAATTATCCGAAGATCAAAATATCGAGCAGTAAAGGAAGCTTTGCATAATAAAGGTGTAATGTTCTTTTCATATTGGGATGTAACCGGAGTTGGCCATGAACAAAAAGGGAATGTTTACAGAGGCATCTCATATAGCACTACAGATATACAAAGAAGATATTTATCTATAGTCGTAAATGATGATTTTGAAGAGGTCGCCATATCTGCAATTCTGGAAGCTGCCAAAACAGGAGAGGTTGGAGATGGAAAAATATTTGTTTCTGATATACAGGAAGCATATAGGATTCGTACCGCAGAAAAAGGAGGAGAAACCTTAAACTAGTGTCTATACTATCACCACAAAACAACCAACTAAAACAAACAACTAAAACAAACAATAACTTTAATACCAATTAAAAATGGAACTTTTAACCACAAACAATGTATGGATGATGCTGTGCACTGCATTAGTATTTTTTATGCACTTAGGATTTTCTTTTTTAGAAATAGGATTAACCCGCCAAAAAAACACAATCAATATATTATTCAAAAATGTGTTCATAATATGCGCAGGTTTATTGTTGTATTACATTGGCGGGTTTAATGTAATGTATCCGGGATTTGAAGAGGGAGATTTTGGGTTTTTCAAATTTGCAGGGTTTGGCATTGCTGCCCCAGAAAATGGTATGACCCCAGAGTATGCCAATGGGGGATATACCTGGTGGACAGATTTTTTATTTCAAGGAATGTTTGCTGCCACTGCTGCTACAATCGTATCGGGAGCTGTTGCCGAACGTATCAAACTTGGTTCTTTTATGATTTTTAGTATTATATACACAGGCTTAGTATATCCTATAGTTGGTTCCTGGCAGTGGGGGAAAGGTTTTTTGTCTACCCTGAAAATAGGAGAAGCAGAAGGTTTTTATGACTTTGCAGGATCTACATTAGTTCATTCTGTTGGAGGTTGGGCTGCTTTGGTAGCGGTAATTTTATTAGGTGCCAGAATCGATAAGTTTACCCCAGATGGCAAGCCTCTGGCAATCCCCGGACACAATATACCTATTGCTGCTGCCGGAGTACTTATTTTATGGCTGGGATGGTTTGGTTTTAATGGGGGGTCTGTACTTTCTGCGGATCCTTCGGGAACATCCTTAGTACTGGTTACTACCTGTCTTGCCGCTGCTGCAGGAGGTATTGGAGCTTTTGCTTTATCTTCTGTTCTATATAAAAACTATGATCTTACCATGTTTTTAAATGGAATATTGGGAGGACTGGTTGGAATTACTGCGGGAGCAGATTTAATGTCTCCTAACGAAGCTGTTATTATTGGTTTTCTTGCCGGTATAATCATTATACTTGGGATTGCATTAGTAGACAAGCTAAAATTAGATGATCCTGTAGGTGCAATTGCCGTTCATTTAATCTGCGGTATCTGGGGTACATTGGCAGTAGGTATTTTTGGATCCAAAGCTGGTTTGGATCAGTTTGTGGTACAAGGAATTTGTATTCTTATTATTGGGGTGTTTTGTACTTTCTGTGCTTTCTTAATCATTTTTGCACTTAAAAAAACAATAGGAATCCGAGTTTCTGAAAAAGAAGAAGTTGATGGGTTGGATAATCATGAACATGGTATGGATGCTTATCCCGATTTTAGAATTAACCAACATTAAAAAAGACTATTTTTAAATTAATTACTAATGAGCTTTTTATATTGATATAAAAAGCTCATTAGTAATCTTTCTTTAAAGGAAAGGACACTATTTTTTGAAACAAATCACTCTTTTTATATGGCTTGGTTATAATACCATTCATACCGGATTGACGAATTTTGGTTATGTTCTTTTCTAAATCTACTGCGGTAAGTGCCAAGATGATGATATCCGGGTTAAATTTTCTTATTTTTTGTGTGGTTTCCAAGCCATCTTGTTCTGGCATGTGAATATCCATAAAAACGATATCAAAGTTATTTTTTTTTATCTGGATTATTGCTTCGTCTCCATTATCTACAGTTGTGCATACTGCTCCTGCTCCTTCCAGAACTTTTCTGGTTATCATCAGGTTTATTGTATTATCATCTACTACCAATATAGAATACCCCAATAATATTTTTTTATAATTTTCGTCTTTTACCATCGACAGATTCACTTCTTTTCGGTTTCGTTCCATTTCAATATCAAAAGTAAATACTGTTCCTTTATTTTTTTCTGAATCTATCCGAATAGAAGATTTATACAAGTCTTCTATAAATCTTTTTACAATATACAAACCTAGTCCAGATCCTCCGCTATGGGCATTAATATGATGTACTCCATTAAAACCGTTAAAGATATCTGCCTGCATTTTTTTTTCAATTCCAATTCCATCATCTTGTACTACAAAGCGAAGTTTATTTATATTTTCTGTGCTTTCAATCCGGGTAGCCTTTATCCATATATTACCATTAGTAGTAAATTTAACGGCATTGGAAACAAGATTAATAAAAATCTGAGAGAACTTTAAACGATCCCCAATAACATTTGTTTCTATATCTTTGGACAAATCGATATGTAACCTGGTATTATTTTTGCGAAGTTCATAGGAAAATGAATTACTTATCTCATACAACATTTCGTCTAGTAAAAAAGCATCTTTATTTAACCTTACATTTCCTAATCTAAATTTGGAATACTCTAATGCATTATTTACCAAACCAGATAAGTGATTGTTAGAAAACTGTAACGTTTTTAAATATTCTTTTCTTTGCTTCTTATTTTTTGTGTCTTCTATTATTTCAACCAACCCCTGTATAGTATAGATGGGAGTCCTTAACTCATGGCTCATTACAGAAAAAAATTGGTTTCGTTCTTCATCTACTGCTAATAACTCTATATTCTTTTCTTTCAGCTCCTCGTTAATTTTATTTTTATGCTTATTTGATCTAAACACATAAACTCCAAAAATAACTGCCAAGAATAATAAAAAACTTATTAAAAAACTTATTTGAAAGTAGTTCTTTTTTAATTGAACATTTTTATTGTTAATAATAGAAAGCTGCTCTATATCACTTTTGTTTTTAGCAATTTCATAAATAAAGGTATCCGCATTGGAAGCCCTCTCTTTTAATCTTTTTATATACCGTTCCTGATATTTATCTGATACAGATTGATAATAGAACACAGAATCGATATTTTTATCAAATTCATAAAAATAACGTGCTTTATATTGTTTTATTAACTTTAAATACTCATCCCGTTCTCTTTTAACAAAAAACATAGAATCCTTTTCTACTTCGGCCAGCAACCGGAAAGAATTTTTATAATCCTCTTTTTCTTCTATCAGGGCCATTGCCAGATGCAATTTTAACTCATTACGAACAACCTTATTTATGGACTTATTAATACGTTGGCTTTTATCTCTAAAATCAATTTTATCCAGTTCTGAAATGGCTTTATGAACAGTATCTATAATTTTTTTATACTGTTTTCTATTCCTGAGGCTAATTACATAGTCATTGTAATTAAAAAAAATTGCCGGATTTTTGTTTTTCTTATTCTCTACAATATTTATGGCATATAAACTATCTAATTCTTTATACATATTCATCTCTCTATAGATTCTTAAAATCATTGTAGAAATTCTTGTTTTGTATAATCCCTGACGGCTTTTATTTGAATATTCTTGTGCTTTTAGAAGATACTTCAAAGCTTCATTAAACTTTGCAGAGCTATTAAAAAGAGCTCCATAATTGTAGTTGTATATTATCCAAAAATCATCATCTGATGTTTCTTTATATTGCTCAAAAATCTTATCCAATAAGACTCTAGCCTTTATAAGGCTATCATTTTTTATTAAACCAGAAACCATTACTTCTACACTATCTATAGAATTATAAGCAACACTCCTTTTCTGTCCAAAACTTACATTACAAATAAATATTATTATAATAATTCTCCATACTTTCATAAATCACTTGTTCTTCACTGGTTTGTCTTTTACTAAGATAACAATTTATACACACATATATTTATTGCTTACAAAAAGTATGGCTATCCCACATAAAAATATTTTTTTAAGCCTTGTTCTGTCTGGTTTCAAAAAAAGTAACCCTACAAAACCACAAACGGTTTGTTACATTATAGAAGTGATTTATACTTATAGAGGCTTGTAGTAAATAAACCCTCAACCTAAAGCAAAAAATAAAAATGGGATGGAAAATATTTTATACAAGACTTTATAATAAAAAATATTAAAAAATGAAGGTTATATCTATGTTACAACCAATACCTCAAGGAAAATCTAAAAAAAATATGCTCACTCATACGCAACGGAATTTATCTGACCCAATCTGAAAATTACTGCTGACAAAATACAACAAGACGGAAAACCTAAAAACCTTCTCACTCATACGTAACTGAACTCATCGGACGATATCCGAAAAGTAATTCTGATGGCTAAACTGGAAAATTATAGCTTGAAAATTAAAAAACTTCTCAACCATGTGGATCGGACTCTTATCAGAACGCACCTAACGAAAGAACTGAAAACTCGAAAACTTGAAAATAAACAAAAGGAAAGAGTTTGCAGTCTTCAAAGAACCTCCAAAAAAGGCTGTACTTTTGTGACCACATCAAGAGGTGCGGAAAACACTACTTGCAGTACGTGATTATCAAAACGTTGGAAAAACTGGTTGTAATCGTGTAGATGGCTCCGCCATCATTAGATAGCGGAGTGCACCTCACACACCACCTGCCATACGGGTCTCGTAACAGGCGGTTCACCAAATCGAAGTTTGCTCCTTATTTAAGTAGTCTATCATAGGAACGTATCCTTTTCTTTTAAGTCTGGATATGGTAATGGTAGTACCTAGTATAGGACTTTGAGCTACTGCCCATCCTCCCATTCGGGTTCGACTCCAAGCATAGGCTTGTCCATGTTTGATCCCTAATCGGATCAGGTTCTTACGTTTTCTTTCTGGGTTTTTCCAATCATGCCAAATACAATACCGTAACCGATTACGTAGCCACTCATCTAACTTTTTAAGTTTGGTGTAGCTAATGGTTGTTGAAAAATTCAAACCTGATTGTCTAGAGAAAAATAATGAATTATGGAATGAGAAAGGAAGAATGCTTCCTGAAAGTCTTTACTATTTAAATTCTTGGGTTAATAAAGAACAAAGAATTTGTTTCTAACTTATGGAAACAAATGAACCTGAATTATTTGATGAATGGACGAATAATTGGAAAGAATATACAGATTTTGAAATCTTCCCAATAGATTAAGTATTTTTATAGAATGATTGAAATTAATAAAGCTAATAATACGTCTGAATTTAAAGTCATTGAAAAATTAGCAAAGGAGATTTTGCACGAAGTTTATGACCCAATAATCCCTGCTGAGCATACCGATTACTTTTTGACGGAATACCAATCGGAAAGTGCAATTAGAAATCAAATTAAAAATGAATATTTCAGTTATTTTCTCTTAAATTTTGACAGTAAAAATGTTGGGTATTTAGGTATTCAAAAACTGAATAAAAAACTGATTTTGAGCAAACTTTATATTTTGAAACCATTTCGTGGACTAAAAATCGGAAAAACGGCATTAGAATATGTTAACCGATTTGCAACGAATAACGGAATTGAAAAAATCGAACTAATTGTTAACCAACAAAATCAGAATACTATTGACATTTATCTAAAAAATGGATTTAAAATAGTGGAATCGATTATAAACTCGTTCCCGAATGGACATTCTGTTGAGGACTATAAAATGGAAAAAATATTGATTTCGAAATAAAAACGATCAACACCGTGTATAATTAATTGCTTTGGCAATTGCTTATTTGGAAAATTCCTTCGGGATTTTCTCGCGTTCGTTTTTCTTTACTAATATCAATTATACTTTGAATTTACTGTAAAAGAAAATGATTATATATAATAATCAAGTATTTATAAATAAAAAGCACAAATACAGAACATAAATTATGTAATAATTCGACTAATAAACCAAAGTTTTAGCACTTTGATTCTTTGTTAAAGATGTTCTTTTATTTAAAAATTACTCCGTATTTTAGGTTTGTTTTGTTATCCAATAAGGATAGATATTCATATCAAACCTAAAATATAATCTCTTTGGTTGCTTTTAATCTATTAGAGTTCTCCGTTTATATTAGCCAAACAAGCTTTGCCACTTTTTTGGTTAATATCTATAGATAATTACAAATTAACGCGTTCATTTTTATTTCAAAATACATCTAAGTAATTAAAAAAACAAAGCTATTTACCAAACAATTCTTATCATTTTTATGAGTACCTGTCTGGAGAAAAAAAGATACCAACCAATAGGCAAAACAACCCTCTTATGGCAAAAAAACCGAAAACCAGAAGAGAAAAACACTACATGCTCTATCGGGGTAATTACTTTATTTGTTGGTGGAGTGTTTTTTGGGATGCAATTAAATAATAATAGCTGCTTATTTGATCTTTATGGGTTTCCGTAAAAGATCATTAAAGATGAATTATTTATTAATTTTTTTAACAAAACAAGAAAAAGTATGCTTATAGTTTGCTAAAAAACATTAAAGTTTGTGGTTTTGCCGTATGCGGAATATAAAAGAAGGTACATATCTTTGTATCAGAATATTATCGAATTACTTATATGGGGTAACAAATTACTATTGTTAGTAAAAAGCTCGCTAAAAAAAGTTTCATTCTTCTTATTATTAAGATGTAATGCTATATTTTTAATATATAATTTTTAAAAATATAGAGATGAAAAAAGCAGTCTTAATTTTAAGTGTTTTTATAAGTGTATTTTTTATTAGTAGTTGCGATAACTCAGATATTAATGATGAAATATGAAAACGATATTCAACAAACTGATAAAGAAGACAGTATTAACTCTGGGGGAACACCTGTCGACCCTAGTAATGACGATTAGAAAACATTCTTTTTATTATATATTAGCGGTGGTTTGTTCTACCGCTTTTTTTATCCATGAATTCATTCCAGATAATTCCGATAAATATTTGGAGATAGTTCAGATTCATCAGAACTCTAAAGATATAAGAAAAAGCACTAGAAATGAGGTGCTAGAAAGCCAAAAAGGGACTGAATTATATGATAAGTATTATACAGCCAAAATTGAAACTGATAGATTATGGAATGAAGTTTTAGATTATCAATCTAAAGAAAAATTTTTGGGCTTCAAAAGTGTTCAACAATTTCTCGGTGAATTTGGATGGGCTTTTGGGTTATTTATTTATTCTATATTTAACATATATATTACTTTTATTAAGAACAGAAATACAAAATATGGTGAGATAATTTTACACTCCACCCTGAATTTCATTTCATTATATTTTGTGTCTTGGGCTTTACAACAATCAACTCCGGATTATACAAAAAGTTCGTATGTGATCTATTCCATCCTTATGACAATATCTATAGTTTGGGGAACTTCAAAATTAGTTAGATATAAAGAAAACTATATTAAATCTTTATTGATGAATATCAGAAAACTAACTACTTTTATAGTAGCTGATACACGTAATAAATATGTCAACAAAGAACATCGAAGGGAATTTGCTGAAGATGTCATTAAAATGACTAAAGATTTAGAATAAGTTAAATATGGATAAGCAAAATATATTTTTGAGACAACTTAGTAAAAAAAAGAAATATTTCTCAAAAAAAACTTTTAATACATTAATGAATGGTATAGTTGAAGATCTAAATCAAGATGAGTTATCAATTATGGACGAGTCTGTTATTTATTTACCAATTTCAAAATTAAAATTGATTACAGAACAGCTTGAAAAATTTGAGGAGAATGAATGTTTTTTAAAATCAAGTATAACCTTATCTAATCTCTCCCCAAAACTTAACACCAACAGTAAATACCTTTCAAAAACGATTAATGTTTACAAGAAAAAAACCTTTACCCAATATATTAACGATCTTAGAATAGAGTACCTAATTGAAAAATTAAATACAGATAAAACGTTTAAAAACTATACTATCCAAGCAATTGCCACAGAAATAGGTTTTAATACTCCCAATGCTTTTTCCAGAGCTTTCTTTAAAAAAACTGGAATGTACCCATCAGAATATATCAAAGAACTGGACTCCTAAATTTTTAGGATCATACTAATACGTTTTCACGGAAAACGAACTTCGCTTTTACCGAATTGTAACTACTACCCCTTGTTATTACTCTTATTATGCCTTTACATTTGAACCTACAAAATGTATTGCATGGAACCTTGCTCAAACTATAATCAAAACAAATTCTTTACCGATATAATTGAAGCTTTGCATATGAGAGCAGACATTTTTATGTACAATTTATCGCTTCATAACCCTTATGAAATGCTATTGTATGTTTGGATTTACAAACTCTATAACAAAAAGAAATCTATAGAAGAAGCCATACAACTTATTTACAAAGCCCGAAATATTCTTTTACTGCATGGCAATCAGAAATTTGAGATACCCCACAGTAAAGATTACAGAAAAGAATATAGCCCTGTTTGATTATTCATGGAACGCCATACAAAAGAAAATCAAAAACTATTTATAAATCATTTTTAGAACATTTTATGAGAGACATTATCCAAGATTTACTTACCCAGGACGAAAAAGAAAAAGCAGTACAACTAGTTACCGAACTAGAAACTATATTTTCTAGCAAACTATCTGCATTAACCGAAAAAGAACGAAGGGATTACAAAGCCATTAATGAAAAGAATAAATTATTTGTAAACAAAGTTTGGGATTATCACCAACGCAGTGGCAGTTTAAGTTCTCCCGATGTAGATTGGGTAGAATTTGAAAAAGATTATAAAGCCAGGGTATTTGCAGAAAGCCTTTTGGGGCGTATTGAAAGTTTAGCCTATCGATTGGAAAGCACCAAAATACTACATGATTATGATAATTACCAAGATGCTTTAAATGATTATGCATATTCACAATATAGTAAAGGGGCAGGAAAAGCAGGTTTTACAGAAAAAGTAGCCGAATTAAAACAGTTTTTTGCTCGTACCAAGAATACTACAACTATAGATTCTGGATCAAGTCCAGAATGACAAAACAGATGCATTTAACCCAAAAGACCTTCCTGTGCGTAAAAAAGACGTTCCGTTTAACACAAAAGACGAAGATTTTAATTGCCTTAGCTAAAATTTTAGCTTTCAAAGTAAAAATTTCAACTCTTCTTCTTAAAATTTTAAAAGGGTAGCTTAAAAATAAGATGAGTTTAGTGAGACACTTCGTCAAAAAGACGCGTGGGAGGGTTAAAAAGACGTTCCGGAAGATCTTTTTAGTTAAATGGAGTATACTACCAGTTAAAGTTGTAATTAAAAAGATTAAAAATTGTCAGAGTAAGTGGGTAAAAGGAACCGCGGGGGCAACATATTGCTTTATATGAGTTGAGTTTGTGTTAAAGCCCTTTGTTAAGGATCGCCCCCGTACCCTTTTACTATAACGTGCGTATTAAAAACTAAATCTATTGGAATACCAAAATCAAGCAATAGATGGGAGTTACATACAAGTAGAGTGTATGTACTATTTCCTAACAAAGATGTCGGGTATGGGCGGTAATCCGTGAGTGCCTTATTTTATAAAATAGAGTACGCTTGGGGAAGTGTTTTTCTTTTTATGAGCAAGTGCCACTCATTCCCATCGGGTTGCCAAAGTACCCGGATGTCTTTGTGTTATGCAGTTGGATGTTGGGGGTCGGAGGTCGGAGGTTGGGAGCTGTTCTTTGCATCTTTGAACCTTTGCATCTTTGCATCTTTGAACCTTTAAATAAAATAATAACTATTGACCACCAAAATGATAACACACCAAGACACAATCATCCAGAACG
>NZ_CDSBKO010000063.1:0-32409 GCF_977115655.1 Aquimarina sp. | reverse complement strand
GTAAGGAAAAACTGTAAATGTTTATGTTAAGTGCGCCTTGTAAAAAATAGGTATAAGGCTCTCTGCTTTTATTTTGATTGGAGCTATAGTAGATACCACTAGCGGAAACCTGACCACTTACTGTAAAAGGTTTGCTTTTGGTTATAGACTCATAGTCTAACGTTTGACCGATAGATATAAATGGTACTATAAAGAATACTAGTAGTAGTTTTCTCAAATGTTGTACGTTAGTAATTTACTTAAAATGCCCCTGACCACGCTCTATTTCAATCGCTTAGAAACAAACAAATTGAATCGGCGAAATAACAAAATTTTAAGATACTAACAAAGAAAAGACGTAAAGAATTGATGGTTTTCTTGTACAAAATTTAGTTTAACAACAGGTCTATAATGCCTAAAAAAAAATACATGTTATACAAAAGAAAAAACACCTTAAAAAAAGAGTGTTTAATTATATTAAGCTTTATACTAGGGTTTTATTGTCTTTGAATTATCCAGATTCTTAAAGATGCATACATTGTTCCGTAAAGCCCCCAGGCTTTGAGTACTGCTTTCTTTTATTTCATTTTTTTATGTTTTATTTTTCACTACTATTTCACGTTTTGTTTTTGGTTATTCCACGAAGCCGGGAGACTTTATGTGCGAGTGTTTAAAAAAAGTAACCTCTAAAAAATATTTCTTTTCATCTAAAGTATTAAGGTATAATTCAAATTGTTATCTTTCTAATTTAATATCGTACCCAAATATTCTAGGTCGATATTTTAAATCTGGATAAGAAGCTAATAGTTTTTCTGTTATTTTTTTGAAGTTCTACGTAAGTGATGAGAAGTGTGTTTGGAGATACTTTTTATGATTTTAAAAATTGTTAAAAAAATTATTTTTAAGAACTATTGGAAACAAAATATCTTTTTGTTTTGATTCAACCAAAAACTATTGCCTTTATTTATGCCTTATAATTATCTATTTTTGCTACAACCGACAATTTTTGTTATACAAAGCATCTTGTAGTTATGAAAATAGGAAAGATTATTACTGAGCTCAGAAAGTCTAAAAACTGGTCACAGAACGACTTAGCAAGTAAAACAGATATTTCTCAGGTAATGGTGGGTAAGTATAAACGAGATGATGCTATACCTTCTATTGAGGTAGCTAAAAAAATTGCTGATGCTTTTGAGGTAAGTTTAGATTGCCTTGTAGGAGAAGGACAAAACGCATCTTTTGATAAAAAAACACTACAACGAATACAAGACCTTGAACTCCTTGAAGAAAGCAAAAGAAAAACGCTTTTTGATATTATTGATACCTACATTAGGGATTCTAAGGCTAGGGCTGCTTATGGTTCATAAAAAAGCCCGATCATGAGATCAGGCTTCCAATATCTCTGGTAGTAACTCGTACTTGTGTACCGATATCAAAACCTAGTTTTTTAAACCAATTGCCTGATAATCGTAATTCGGGAACGGATTTGTAAGTTGATAAATGTTTGCTGCTGATTCGTAAGTGACGATTTGTTTTTTTGGACATACTTTTTATGATTTTAAAAATTGTTGAAAAAATATTTTTTAAAACTATTAGAAACAAAAATATCTTTTTGTTTTCAATTAACCAAAAACTATTGCCTTTATTTATATCTTATAATTATCTATTTTTGTTTTAAACGATAACTTTTGTTATATAAAGCATCTTGTAGTTATGAAAATAGGAAAGATTATTACCGAGCTTAGGAAGTCTAAAAACTGGTCACAGAACGACTTAGCAAGTAAAACAGATATTTCTCAGGTAATGGTAGGTAAATATGAGCGTGATGATGCCATACCCTCTATTGAGGTAGCTAAAAAAATTGCAGATGCGTTTGAGGTTAGTCTAGATTACCTCGTAGGAGAAGGACAAAACGCATCCTTTGACAAAAAAACACTACAACGAATACAAGACCTTGAACTTCTTGAAGAAAGCAAAAGAAAAACGCTTTTTGATCTTATTGATACCTATATCAGAGATGCTAAAACTAGACAGGCGTATTCATGATTTATTGTTTTGACACATTTTATGGCGAAGGTTACGCCAAAACTGCGGTAGTTGGTATTGAAAAATGGGATTCTTCTGAACCAGATTTTGAGCTTTCTGATACAATACAAGAAGTTAATGAATATGAAAGTGGTGCTTTTTACAAACGAGAACTCCCTTGTTTATTGAGTATTATTGATAAACTCCCTCCGATTAATCCTGATAAGGATATTTTAGTGATTGATGGTTATGTAGTCTTATCAGATGATAAAAAATTAGGACTTGGTGGCTACCTTTTTAACGAACTTAAAGATAAAACACCTGTAATTGGTGTAGCCAAAAATAATTTCTTTACACTCAATAAACTAAAAAAAGAAGTCTTTAGGGGCGAGAGTAAAAAACCGCTTTATGTTACCGCTATGGGTATTGATTTACAAGACGCCAGTTCACTTATTTTTAACATGCATGGTAAGTTTAGAATACCAACGATCCTAAAATACGTCGATACGTTAGGTAGAAGTATTTATTAATTCAGGACATATTTTGTAAATATAGGCACTAAGCCACGAAGTGTCTAAATATAACTCTAGGAATTTTCTCTTACTACTTTAATAATATCACAACCCTTAAATGTAACTTTCCAAACACCATAAACATCTTTCCAAAATATTTTTGTTGTTTCTTCATTCTCACTTACTGAATATGTTCTTGTAAAACTTACTAATTTTCCATTTTTCACATTAAAAACAGTATCAATGTACTCAAATTCAAGATCTTCAAATTCTTCATCTGAAAAAAACTCTATTTCTTTAGCATATTTTAAAATACTTTCTTGAGATAAAGATTCTAAAATTTCAAAGTTTTTCTCAGAAAAATTAATTAAATCAGACAACTCTTTATAATCAATAATATCATATTGTTCTTGGCTAATTGAATAAGATAAATACATCCAAGAATTTAAAATATCATAGTATTCAAATGAACTTCTACTAATCATTGCCAATAACCTTTAATCCATCTGTTTGATGCCAACAATTCACACAACGAGGAGGAACTCCTTTTTTACCTTTAAATAACTGTCTGTTATGCAGTAAAAAATCTTGTAGATCAGCTTCTTTAAAAACACCACCTCTTGCTTTAATAGCTTTATCTAAAGCAACAACCTCTGAGTGCACTAAAAAACTTTCAAAAGTTTCTCCATTATAAGTTGTACCAGCTCTTTTAATATCATCTATAGGTGCTTTTACCAATCCTTTTTCTAATTTATTCACATGTAATAAATAACGTTCTCTAATAAAAGGATGCGCATTTTTTATAAACTCATCTACTTCTGCTTTGTTTTTTAAATTTCTACCGAAAAATATTTCACCCGAACCTCTTTTTGTATCAATAATACCTGATAATACAGGATCTCCTTTAACTTTATTTTGACTCGGTGGTAGTTTAGATAGTATTTCATCTACTTCTTTCTCTACATCTAAAACAAGTTTTTTTCCTTTCTCTCCATATTTTCTTAAGATATTATCTAAGCTCAAATCAAATCCATATTGACCAGACCGTTCGTAACTCCTAGCATATCTTTGCTCTGCTTTTACTAAATCAATATGCTTAAAGACATCACCCCCTGCATTATTGATATCCTTTACACTACTGTAACTATTTTCAGTTAAAACAAAAGCACTATTTGCGCCTATTTGCTGAGCACTAAAAACCGTTAGTACAAGGAAAATGAGTATGTTTAAAAACTGCTTCACAAGGATAAAGATAATTAAAAATCCTACTTCTAAAGCCAGCCGCGGACGCCAAAGCTGGGTTACATAATTATTATTATACCCGCTCCACTACGTTACAGGCTATAACAGTATTTATGTAAAACAGCCCCGCACCGACTGCTACCATTGATGATTTGACTTCTAACAAGCTGTTTTTTGAGTAAGTTTGTGTGTCGCTCATTCGGCGCTTAGCCTAGTATTTTAATAAAAAACGGAAGTCCATCCGCATCAGCAGGCGCATTCCGTCTTTCATTAAAATAGTTTACCGTTTCGAGTAAACGATTATGATTAAAGCTGAAGTGCGCAATGGCTGTTGTGGCTGACCTTCAGCTTTAATGATAATCATAGGCATCGCCGATTGAGATGGCTGCGTGCCGAACGCAAGACAAAAGGCGAAGCCGAAGCGTAGAGGAGCAGCCGACGTAGACCGGGAGTGTAACGAAGGGATGCGCCAGACGATTTTTTATAAACCTTTTTCTTTCAATAAGCCTCTTTTATAAAAAATCGGCTAGGCTGCGACTAGCGGCGGAGCCCATGAAGCAGCGGTTTTGCTTAATTTTTATCACAGCGATAGCGTACCTTATCGTTTTTAAGCAAAAAAGTAGCTGCGGGTGAAAGAGGAACAGAGCAAGGCTATTTGTTTGTAGCGTAAACTGACGACCGAAGGCGAGACAAGTTGGAGCGGTGTGCAGCAAATGCTTTTTCTGCATTTGTGGAACAACAAAAAATAGCTTGTGGCGTGACGAAGGAACACCTTTGACAGCTAACAAGCACTCGACCAAAGGGAGTAGCTTGTGCTACTTTAACACTGCCCGAGAGGGCTATCACTTGGCTATTTCTTGAAGCCGATTTTATTTCTTTCGGTAACTTCGTCAGTAGTTTCTACTTTTTTAGTGAGTTCATCTAAATAATCAAAGACTAATTCTATATTCTTACTTTGGTTTGTGAGCTTTTTCTTAATCTGCTCTATTTCTAATTTTAGATTAAGGTTATCTGTTAGCATTTCTCGAAGCTTAGTGAATACCCTCATTATTTGGATGTTAACAGCAATAGATTTTTTACTGTTTAAAACGCTTGATAGCATCAGCACACCATGTTCAGTAAAAACATAAGGTAGTTTTCTTCTACCACCCCAACTTGAGGACTCATTTTGCGACTTTAAGATTTCCCATTCAACATCGGTAAGTTGGAACATAAAATCATCAGGAAACCTATCCATATTCCTTTTCACTTGTTGATTTAAAACTCTTGTTTCAACTTCATAAAGATCTGCTAAATCGCTATCTAACATTACTTTTTGATCTCTGATGTAATAAATTTTACTAATTACTACTTCGTCTGGGATAGTTATATCACTCATAATTTTTAAGTTATTGCAAATCTAAGAACTTGATATCACAATTTGTGATATCAAGTTTGATTATTTATTGTAACGGATGGTACTTTTCTATTTGCAGGGTTAAATCCTGCATATCCATGCCTTTGTATCTCTCTACGGCATTAATAGCTTTGTAACCACTTAGATATTGTGCTTTTCTAAGCCCATATTGTTTTATCCATATCCCTATTCTGGATTGCCTAAGCTGTGATAATCGTAGGATATTGATTTCAGGATTTTGTGATTTCATAGTAGTAATCAAGATTTTTAACTGGTCGTTTAACCGATGTTCTTTATCACAGTTAGGACTAAATAACTTACTGCTTTCTTTAGGGTTTTCTGTTTGTAAAGGATGATTGATTGTTCTGTATTTGCTGATGTATTCGTGTAATGGGATGATCTGATGAGCTTCTAAATGTACAATTCTACTGTTTTTTCTTCTACTCCCTGCAGCAATATAAATCGTACCTTTTTCTAAGTTGATATCCTTTAATTCTAATCGGTAGAGTTCTGGTTTATCAATTGCTTGATAGATCAGTAAACTTAATAGTAATTTATTGGAATAACGGAAGTAGCCTTTTGTTAGAGGTTCTTGGTAATTACTATAAATGGAACTTAGTTCCTCCTCTGTAAGTAATAAAGCTTGTTCTATTTGCACACCTCGTTGTCGAACGTTTAAGGCTACATTAGGCAATTTTAGGTAATTGTAGTAATATTCTAAAGTCCTAAGGGTGGTATTGATACTGTTTTTGGATTTGCCTTGCTCTTGTAATTCCCCAATATATGTTAACAACCTATGGTAAGTAAAGGTGTTATAGGTTAAACTATTCGTCTCTAGCCAGTGGTCAAAAAGGGTTACTCTCATTAAAAAATCTTTGATCGTTTTATCGGTATATCCTTTCTTGATCAGTTTCTCCTTAAATTTTTTCATCTTCATTTAAAATAAAAAGTTCGTGGTTCATTCTTACATAGATTTGGGTAGCTTCCAAGCTACGATGTCCTAAAAACTGACTGATAGCTTCTAGTTCCATACCTTGTTGTAATAGATGTGTAGCAATGCTATGACGTAGACTATGAAGGGTAGCTACTTTGAGTATTCCTGCTTTTTCTAAGAGCAGTCTTAAACGTCTGTTTAAGTATTGTCCGTTGGTTTTATCTCCTAATATTCCTGGCAACAGATACGGACTTTCGGGATTAATGATTTCCCTGGCGTACAATTGATATTCAGTTAAATCTCTAATGATTTGCTGAGACATAGGAACATATCTACTTTGATAATTTTTAGAGGGTTTTACATACAATAATCCTTTGGCATAGTCAATATCTTTAGGCTTTAAGCATATTCCTTCTTTACTGCGTAATCCACAACCATAATAGATACTCAGCATTGTTTTATCAAAAAAGCCTTGTGGAGTATGTTCTATGACTTCAAAAAGTGATTGTATTTCTGCAGGGGTAAATATCGTTCGTTCTGTTTTCAATGCCCTATCAATGATAATCTCTCCGATCATTAGTTTTTCGCCTTGTGTTTTTTCTAAATAGGTACTGTATCTTTTAATAGCAGTAATATGGGCTTGGATATAGGTTCTACTGATTTTAGTTTGGTGTAAGTAGGTATTAAAATCTTGGATATATTTTTGGCTGGGGGACTCCCCCTTCAGATAAAGAAAAAAGTTATGTAATAATTTTGTGTAGGTTGCTGTGGTACTTTCGGCATAGCCTAACCTGAGTAACCATTGCTTAAAGCTCTTTAATTTATTTTCTATCTCAACAGGGGTGCCTTGCATTTTGGGGTTTTTACTGAGGTACATGGTTAATTATCTGGTTTTTTGATAGTTAAGTACCTCACTAACCCTACTGAGGTACTACTGAGGTACTGAGGTAGTGCTTTTTGATGTTTGGATTGCCTTAAAAGCTTTATCCAGTGCATTTTCTATAGTGTTTTGCAAGGTTTCGTATTCCTGCTCATGGAGCAATTCATATTCGTATCCTCTTGATTTTGTACCACCAATGATTCGTAAAAAATTATAGCGTTGTAAGTCGTATAAATACCTGCTTAATGTTTTGGGGTTGATACGCATGGTTTTACGAACTTCATTACTGTAAAAGCTTTGTTTTTCTTCCTTTTTTAAATGTACTTTAAGCACTTCTAAGAAGTTCCTGCAAGCTTTGGTCAGTTCATCGCTTTTTGCTAGTAACACTTCTTTGAGTAAACCATTAGCTGCTGCAATATCTTCTAAAGTGGTTTCTATAAAGTACGTTCCTGTATTGGGGTCTTGTTTTTTCTGTCTCTGCCACTGGCAGTAGAAAGTGACGGTTTCTATAAAGGATAGGTAATGTGTATTGGTCCTTAGGGGTTTAAAAACAGTATCCGGGATGTTAAGTTTGGTAGCGTAAGGGTTACGAACTTTGACAGGTTCTAACATAGATTGTACATCCTTTAAAAACTCAGTCGATGACTGTTCTTCTTGTTTATTGACCAGTCCTGCAGATAAAGATTGTTGGTAATTCATAATGGCCATCTTGTGATCTTTTGAGTTATCCAGATAAATCAGTAAACTACGGTTGGCATTGTCTTCGTATATCTTTTCTTTGGTCGTTGTGCCTGCTAAAGTGATTGGCCCTTCTACTTTTAGGGTAATGGTTTTTAGATTGCCTTTGGCATCTTTGATCGGGATGGTTTTACTGATACTTTTTTTACTCATTAACTCTCTAATGGCATACAGGATCTTATCGTCTTGCGCTCCGTCTAGATCCTCGATCAGTACTAATTTATTTTTGAGTTCTGTACGATCAAAGTAGTATAAAGCATTTTCGGATAATGCCGTGATTTCTAGTTTGTGCTGCTCGGGGATGAGTTGGCTAATCTTTTCCTGCAGGTATGTTTTTCCTGTTCCTGATGCTCCCAAGCTGATGATATGCAAGGGCTGTTCTCTTAATCTTGATGTAAATACTAGATACATCAACAAGCGGTTGTTTTCTTCGCCGATTACGCCACTTTTACCGATAAGATCATTTGTCCTTTGTAATAGGTTTGGGGATTTTAAGAAGATAATGGCTTTTTGTTTACGCTCTGGAGTAAGTTCTCTTTTACTGACTACCTCGGGAGCATTGACTTGCATTTGTTGTATGCGGTAGTGTTCTAGTTCTCCGATTAAAGTGTATAAAGTATGTTGTACTTCTCGCGTGCCTAGTTCTAGTCGTTCGGCTACTTTGCGGATAAATTTTTCTAACTGCTCATCGTTGTATAAATCTAGATTGCTTTGTCTTATGTGGTATAATGGGTTTGCCAGCCCTGAGCCTGTCGAAGGGTCGGTTCGCTCGATGCGTAAGGTTACCTTTAGCTTATCAGCTGTGATGAGATTGATACCGCCTAATACGGTGATTTTTAGAACTCCATCAATTAAAGTAAGATAATCAGGGTTTTCTGTATTCAGTTTAATTTCATTATTGCCTGCAGGTGCTACCTGATCAGTTAAAGAAAAAAGTACTTTTCTTTCTTCGATCAGGTGGTTTAGTATTTCGGGTTCGTGCGATTGTACTAAGCTATTTACATCTTCATCATCGGGAGTGTCTACTCTACTAATGGTAATATTTGGGAGTAGTTCGTGGAGTTGGTTGGCGTATTTATCTGTAGCATTGCGACCTGCGGTATCGCCATCTAGGAAAAATATTAATTCCTTCAATGAAGGTAATTGGCTCACGGACTCCGTGTGTTCTGATGTAAGCCCATTGACTCCGTATAAAGCTAGTACTTCATAATCAGTATATTCGAGTAGTGTAGTCGCATCAATAACAGATTCAGTTAAAATAAGATTTTTAGTAGCTGTAGTAGGGTATTGGGGATATAAACCTTGTCGAGCTGCTGTATAGTAATGCTTATTATTGCCTGTCGATGCTATCGACCTGCCATATAAGGATACGATTTCCCCTTTATCGTTTTTTAAAGGAAAAACAATACAATTATTCATCCCTTTGATTTCTGTAGTAGATCCTTGTGGTTTGTAGCCCACTTCTAACTCTAGATCATAGATATTTCTGTCCTGTAGGTATGTGATTGCTTTTTTACTACGGTGCAGGGATTGTTGCAATTTTTTAAAAGCCTTCCCGTAAACTGTGGAAGTTTGGGGTTGGGAAGGCTTTGCAGGGGCAATCGTATGTCCAATTACGTCTATCAACCCCTTGGCTTTTATAATGGCTTGATGCTTGGTCAAGCCTTGCTTGTCCTGTATAAATTGTATGGTATCTCCTGTCTTGCCACAACCAAAACAATGGTAAGTATTGGTTTCTGGGTAGATCTTTAGACTTGGCGTTTTATCCTCGTGGAACGGACACGGACATTGTCCGTTTTTGTTTGTCTTGATATTGTAGTGTTGTAGCACTGCTACTATCGATAATTGCTGCTTAATCTCGGCTATCTCCATCTACTACAGGCTCTATGATTAATAAATTCTCTCTAGTAGTGATACGTACCGTTTTACCTATATCAAAACCTAGCTTTTTAAACCAATTACCCGATAATCTCAGTTCGGGAACAGCTTTATAATTGCCAGAGCGATGTTTACCGCTAATGCGTAAGTGACGTGAGGTGTTTTTGGACATACTTTTTATGATTTTAAAAATTGTTGAAAAAATATTTTTTAAAACTATTAGAAACAAAAATATCTTTTTGTTTTCAATTAACCAAAAACTATTGCCTTTATTTATATCTTATAATTATCTATTTTTGTTTTAAACGATAACTTTTGTTATATAAAGCATCTTGTAGTTATGAAAATAGGAAAGATTATTACCGAGCTTAGGAAGTCTAAAAACTGGTCACAGAACGACTTAGCAAGTAAAACAGATATTTCTCAGGTAATGGTAGGTAAATATGAGCGTGATGATGCCATACCCTCTATTGAGGTAGCTAAAAAAATTGCGGATGTTTTTGAAGTAAGTCTAGATTATCTTGTAGGAGAAGGACAAAACGCATCCTTTGACAAAAAAACGCTACAACGAATACAAGACCTTGAACTCCTCGAAGAAAGCAAAAGAAAAACGCTTTTTGATCTTATTGATACCTATATCAGGGATGCTAAAACTCGACAGGCGTATTCATGATTTATTGTTTTGATACGTTTTATGGTAATGATTATGCCAAAACTGCTGTAGTTGGTATTGAAAATTGGGATGCTTCTGAACCTGATTTTGAACTTTTTGATATCATAAATGAAGTGAAAGAGTACGAAAGTGGTGCTTTTTATAAACGGGAACTCCCTTGTTTATTGAGTATTATTGCTAAACTCCCTCCGATTAATCCTGATAAGGATATTTTAGTGATTGATGGTTATGTAGTCTTATCAGATGATAAAAAATTAGGACTTGGTGGCTACCTTTTTAACGAACTTAAAGGTAAAACCCCTGTAATTGGTGTAGCTAAAAATAATTTCTTTACACTTAATACGCTAAAAAGAGAAGTCTTTAGAGGTGAGAGTAAAAAACCACTTTATGTTACCGCTATGGGTATTGATCTACAAGAAGCCAGTTCTCTTATTTTAAATATGCATGGTGAGTTTAGAATACCTACGATCTTAAAATTAGCTGACCAAAGATGCAGAGAACAAATAGTTTAAATCTGTTCCCTGCGAACTCCTGTGATTAACCTATTATCTATTTTGACGATATAATTACCATAGGGATCATAACATTCTAGGTAGTTGGAATGATATAATTTAAAAACCAATTCAAAGCTATCAACTGTTTCTGAGAAAATATGATTATTAAATCTCTCTACCGATACTTATTAATTGGTTATTAGTAAACGAAGCTTTCCACGTAACATCTCCTATCTCTTCTTGTTTAGATTTATCGATGGGAAAAAAGAAAATATCAAATTTATATTCACTTGATAAAATGCCCTTTTTGACATCTTTAAAATTAATACCTGTAGGAATGAAAGAAACATCGTTAAAATCATTATTCTCATGGCTCTGCCATACCTTACGGATAAAATAAATTAAAATTTCTTGACATTTTTTTACATGCTCTTCAACCTCTTTTTTATTTTCAAGAAGGTATTTTAAAAAGTCTTTTATACTACGTAAAGCCAATTTCTCTTCAAAATTTTCTAGATCAATTTCAATATCAATAGAATATCCAGAAATAAAATCTATAGAATCAAAAACTCTCCAAATCTTAGTTTCCTCATATTCATCATACTGCAATAAAAAACTCTGATTATTAATATCGATTCTTTTTTTCATTATTGATTTCCAATCATTTTAACACCATCAAGAATATGAAAACAATGAGGACATCTTTGCATGTTCTTAATTGAACTAAGTTTACCCTTTACTAAAACTTGAATTTTATTTAAATCTTGAATTGATTTAAACTTGCCAGCTTGTTTTAGCTGCTTTATTATTTCATTTGTTGCAATTACTTCTGCATGAATCCCAGGGCTAGCCGCATTTTCTATTTTTTGTAACGGAACATTTGAATATAACTTATTATATAACTTACCTCCTTTATCAAAATCGTCCTTTATCAGTTTTAAATATCCTAGATGTTGCTTTAATTCAGGCTCTAAAGTATTTATGTCAAAGTTCTTATTATTATACTTAATCACAACCGCATTATTCGGTAAATCAGAAGAATATGCTCCTGCCATTACTTTCTGAGAGTTACTTGGTTGAGCTGCATTTTCAATTGCATCTAATATTTTATTTTCTGATGAATTGCCATTATTTAGTATTGCTTGTTTGGTGTCATCCCAAGACTTATGACCAACATTAGGATACTTTTTATTTTTTATAAACTCTGCATTAGACTTCCAATAATCGACCAACCCAGAGTTATCATCTAAAGACTTTAAAGCATCATCAGAAGCATCTGCAAAATCATCTAAGAATTTAGTTTTAGTTGCATCTCCTAAATCATCTAGTTTCTTAGTTAATGTATTTAAACCAAGATCATCAATCTTTGCCAGCAAACTACCCCCAGCGTTATTGATCTTCGTGGTTTTTACCTCCTTCATATAGGTTTTCCAATCATCAACAGCTCTCCAGTTCTCTACAAACTCATATTGGTGGCCTCCTCCCGGGTACTTTTGCCCTGCATTTACGCCAGTCACTTCTGTTTGTGGACCAATAGTACCACTACGGGTTTGTATAGGCTGTATAGCTTCATACTCCCGCAATACCACACCTCCATTTTCAGCAGGATTTTTCCAGCTCTCTAATACGGCAAGTTCATTTCGTAACTCTTCTATACTGGTAATAGGCTTATTAGAGCCAAATCCCCCGGGAACCGGTTGCCCGGCTCTGTCTGCGTACTCTACTACATAAAAAGTTTCTCCTTTTTGTATCGTAAAATCCGTTACATCTGTCCCATCCATATAGGGTGGACTATTACCGCTACGAACATGAAGATCATTTATTAAATCTCCCTTTCTTACAAAACCTTCTTCAAATTTAGGACGAAATATAGGGTCTCCTCTATAATTTTTAACTACCTCGATATTTTCTTGATACGTTTTCCCTTTTACTTTTACCGTAATTTTAAAACTACCAGCTATATCGTTATAATTTTCGGCATTCCTAAATAGTTTTATATCCTGTAAAATACCATCTGGAGAAAGTTTAAAAATAGTTTTTCCATCAAAAGAATATACCAATAGTTTATTTACGATAGCCTGTTGTAACGTAGCACTTGGTAAGCCGTTAATTATGGTTTTAAATGCTTCTGGGGCTTTATCCAGATAAAACTGGATAGCCATACTTCTTGATGTATCATAAATACTTTTGAATTTTTCTGAAGCATTAGTTCCCAGTCCGGCTAATTTTATTCGTAAACTACTTTCTAAATCCGATACCTGTTTAAATAGCTGTGCCCTTGCAACAGGATTGTTTTTTAGCTCTGTTAAAATTGAAGGTAACTTCGTTATAAAAGTTTTGGTATCGATTGTTATACTTGCTATTTTTTCTCCTGCTCCCAGAACTGTTCCTCTCCCATAGTTAAGTATTTTACCTGCTTTAGTTTTAAGCTTCACTAAGCCTTGTGGTAAGTTTTTTAAAGCAACGGGCAAATTTGCTAAGCCATAAATCATATTGGCCATCTCGAGGGTATGTACAAAATCAGTCCCCAAGGCTTCTCCCATTTCTTCTTTATAAATGGCGATAGCTGCATCTGTTCCTGCAAAGAATATTTCTGCAGTAGCAGCCATAACTACAGGTGTTAGCGTCCCTGCAGAGCCATAAATGACTATTGCAGAAGCGACGACAACTATACCATCCATAGTAACTCTTGCTGCAACAGAATTTTGTTGTGCCCCTATGTTACCATCCATCCAAGCAACATAAAATGCCGGCACTGCTATAATATCTCCTTTAGAAAAAGATACTTGAGGATTTATTTTTGTGTCTTCTACAAATTCTACAAAAACATACTCAAAAGGATCAAAGGATTTATTCATTATTTCTTTACCTCCGACTTCTAAATTGATGTTAATTAATTTAGAATCTTCAGGATTTACCTCTGCATCTAATACATATCTGTTCTCGCCATCTGTAAAGCCAAAAAAATTAGCTCTTGCCATTGGCAAATAGTTGGTCTTAATTTTGTCTATTTTACTAGGAGATGCTGTTAAATAGTTTTGTTCTGCATCAAAATGTTTTTCATACTTAGATTTCTCCCACCCAATCTCTTCTTTAGAAAGTTCTAATATTTTGGATAAGTTGATAACAAAATTTGCAAACCGTTGATTATCCTGATCTATAGCCGCCCACCAGTTTTTACTTTGTAAAATATCCCAAATTTCTTTGAATAACTTATAATCCCCATTTCCTTTTAAAGCAGTTACAATTGACTCTGCATCTCCTGGTGTTAAACCATTAAACATATAAGATATAACATCTTCTGTATCTGAATACCAAAACCAGCTCCAGTCATCTCCTTCTTCTACAGCATGTTTTATAATAGAAATACGATCATTTACATCTCCAAACCCTTCGAGTATTAAACTTATATAATAATTGATGAAATCAATTTGCTTATCATAGCCACTTAAAACCCCTTTTGCACTTATCTTATTAAAATATTCGTAGTTCTTCTCACCAGTACCAAGAACACCTCCTTTATAGGTCAAAAAATTATATACTGTTTGTCGATCTTCCTTGTTTTTAATATTTTTAAAAATATTAACTACTAAGTTTTCATGAGCTCTATCAAAACCAGAATCATTATCTATTGCCCATTTAGCAAGTTCTATACGAGTATTAATATCATTTTCGGCATCTAGGATTTTTGTTAAACCTTCATAAAACACATTAGCATAAAGTTCATAATCTTTTGTTGCTGTTTTTTCTATGATTAACTTTAAATTTTTAAGCTTTTCTCCATCTTCTTCTTTAGTAAAATATGCGTAGATTTCTGAAGATTCTTGAGGTACATAACCAAACATTCTAAAAACAAGCTCTGCTACGCGTAGACGTCTAATTGGATCCACGAAAAAATCTACTTGTTTATTATTAAAAGCTATTTCTAATAACTCTACATATACTTTTTGATTACCTCGTGCTGCAAAAAACTCACCTAATGCATCTCCTATATCTCTAAGATTTTGTTGTTCGTGAGCTATCACATCCCAAGTAAGAAATTGAAGAATATTTAATAATTCTTTATATTCATTGTCTACCAAGAATTTTTCAAATTCCTCATCCCCCGCGTCTATATTAAAACTTAATACTTTGGTAATTGCTTTTCCTATAGGAGCCTTGTCCCAATTAAAATCTTTTTGTGCTATTAAGAAAGTTTGTAAAAGATACCCTCTTTCTTTTTTAAAATATTCTCCTTGGTTCTGATGACCTATGTATAATAAGGATCCTAAAAAAGAGGTATAATTATCTTTATCATATGGATTAATAGATCTATCATCCATTTCTTGCAATAGAGTCCTTAATAAAGCATTTTCATTGGCCTTAAAATCTGTAAACAAGCTAGTATAATCTTTACTCTTTATATTATATAAAAGATATAATACTACAGCTTCTCTTTTTTCATTTATACTCTCTTTTGCAATACTCTTAATTGCTTTTATAATATAAGAGTAATCTATATCTTTTAAAACATCTGAACAAAGTGTCCTGGTTGTAGAAATAATTTTATCTATATCGGGATTTGTAGGAGTAACTGCTGCTATAAACTTATCTTTCTGACTTTTACCTTCGGTATCACTTAAACCTGCGCATTTGCTATTATTGAACATGCCATCTAAAATCTCTTGCAAGAATTGAGATTCTGGCAGATCTGCCCCGGATAAATAATTATACCATGTATTTATTCGCTTATGGTTATTATCCCCGCTGGTACTGGACAAATTTGCTTGATGGGCTTTTAGTAAATCCACGTCTATTTTAGGAACGTCTTTTCCTTTTAGATAATGTGAAAAAGACCACCAAGAAACATTTGCTTTGTTTGCTCTATCTCCTTTTTTTCCTTTTAAAATTGCAAAGTAATATCGGGATAGTGCTATGGCACCTGAACCTGCGTTACTAAGCGTTTTTCTAATTAGCGCACTACTTTTTTGATCTGATTCTCCATCTTTTTTAAAAAACTCTTCTAATGTTTTGTATGTCTCTGATGCTGCTACATTTTGGTTTTCTGTAGAGTCATCGAATACTTTGTTATAATATTCTTTTAATTCTTCGGTAGTTGCAGAGGATACTTTATATTTATCCCTAAACGGAAAAAAAGGCGCTATAATGGCTTTTGTACGGTTTGATACCCCATAATAAATTAATGGTTTTTTCTCTTTTGATAATTTATCGTTTACCTCATTTAATTTAGTATTCAGTTGCTGAATATCTAAAGGGCTATTTTCTGCCCCTAAATCTGTTAGATCTAATTGGTTTTCTAAATATCCTGAAAAAAGGTTGGTATTAAATGTATCGTCTCCTACAACATACACATACCAATTCTTGGTATTTTTGTTTTCTGCTTCATTTTTCTTATTATAGTTTATCAGAAATTCTAGTTGATTGGCTATACCAATATTTACTTCTTCTATAGTTTTAAAGTCCACCTTTCTGGTAGATGGTTCTTTATCATTTGCAAAAACAATTTCCTGCACTCCTAAAAAGAATACTATTGTGCATAAAAACTTAAAAATTATTTTTACATATTTTATGTACATATTATGTTTTTTATATATCATAGTTTTTTTAATCTTACTTTAAAACCTTCCTCCCCAGTTTGCCGTTTTTATAAACTGGCAGGTTTCTAAATCGAAGTATTGAAATTCAAAATACACTCCCCCGTCTGAGATCATAATTTCTGCATATTCTTTACTTTCTATGATTTTCATTTTGGTATAACTTTCTAAAAAGCCTTGTTGTGGTTTTTCTTCTATAAGTTTTCCCCAAAAGTTCTTTACTTTATCTTTATGCGGATGGATTATCCATACGTCTCTTTGTGGTGTGGAATATTCTTCATTTTTTATACCATGTATCATCTTTTCAGATTTAAAACAAGGTGCTTCTATCCAACATTTTAAAGTTTGATCGCCATAATACAATGCAGCATTTTGGGGATGTTTATATTTTGATTTTTTACCGTAAATAATAAGTTTTAAATTATTGGGTAATTCATACTCTCTGTTTTCTTGTACCTGCATATCATTCTATTTTTCCAAATAATTATATTTATACTTGTCTATAAGTCCTTTTAAGGCTTTTTCTACAGCCTCAACCAACAGGTTAATCGTATTATCTTCAGAATCTCCCTGATCCTGGGATTGTTTCATTATTTTTGGCAGGTCAATTTCTGTTTCTAGAGCTTTGTCTATAAAATTCCTTACGGTTTCTTTGTCTTTTTTGTTTTCGGCTATGGATTTAGAAAAGAAATATAAATGATATTTTTCCTGTACATCAAAAACCTGTATAACCTCTTCAGGAATAGTACTTATTTCTATTTCTTCCTCGAATTCGAACCCTTCTTCTATAATATCTTCTTGCGATGTTCCTTCTGTTGTGGTAGATGAACTAAAATTATATACTGCATCATACGAGCTTACCAAGTTCGATTCTTGAGATTTATTTTGTCTGTAATATTTTTCTATTGCTTTAATTATTAAATCTGATATTTTATCTTTAACATCCTCTAATTTGTCTGCTATTTCATTATGTAAAGCATCTATCTGATCTTGTATTTTTTTCTTTTCTTCTTCTGTTTCTGCCTCTGCTAATTGTGCTTCTAAATCTTTTAATTTATCCTTGTCTTCTAAAAGCTCTTTTAATTCATCTTCGGGTATATCTCCTTTAATTTCATTTAAAACCCCTTCTAAATTTTGTCCTGTTAATTTTCCTTCTCTAATTTTATCAACTATATCTTCCAAAACATCCAAAATACCTTCGGTGAGATCAATAACCGCATCAATTTCATTACTAATATCATCCACTCCTCCCCAATTCTCATCATAATCGGTTACTACTATTCCATCTAATAGCTGGTAATCACTATTAATTCTAATATTATTAAAACTTACTTTAAGTTTAGTGTCTTGTAAATAAGGTACTATAATGTATCCCCATCCTGAAAAAGATCCGTTTGCTCCTTCGACTTCTTTTACCGTTACCGGAAAATCTCCTGCTGTAAATGTTTCGTTTACTACTAATTGTGATAATGGATCTTGGTTTGTTATTATAATTTCTGGAGTTATACCGCAATTATAGGTAGACTCTTCATCAGGAGTTAATGTTGTCGTAAATTCATAAATCTGTGAATAGGTATATGGTCCGTTATCTAAACACTGCCCTCCTACTCTAAATTCATAAGTTGTTCCTGGCTCTAGGTTATACACTGTAGTATACTCATTTATGGTACCACCATCAAACCATACGGCATTTTCTGCATCTTTTTTTCGGTATTGTACATTATAACGCAAATGGCCTACTCCTTGCCAAAGAATCTTTTCTGTAGTTGTATTTTTAGATTCTGCTAATATGTACTCTGGTTCTGCACAACTACCTGTATAGGTAAAATAATAAATCTCGCTATACCCATTGTTTTTAAATATAGAAGTTTCACTTATACCATCACTTACCATGGCGCGTACTCGCCAACCATAGGTTTTATCCGGTAGTAAAGGGGTTTCTCCCGGTCCATATAATAAAGTAGTCGCAAAAGTATTGGTTTGGTATAAAGGACGACTAGCCAAAAATGCTGCTTGAGGATCCATTTGGTTATCCCAAAGTTCTGCCAAGGTAAATTCATACTCTACATTGGTAGCATTTAAATGTCTTGGGGTCCATTGAAAAATAATATTTTGAGGATCCCGCATCAATACCTGCTCCCCGCGATTGGGTAAGTTTAAAAACGGAGGATCATTAAGAACCAGATATACTGCAGTACAACTTTTACGAGAGATTTGTTGCCCTGATTTTGCATCATATACTTCAAAACAAAAACGATACAACCCCTCTGGTAGAGGAACACTATATTGCTGAGGACTAATTCCTCTTAAATTTTGAAATTCAAAATAGGCTTGTAAATCCAAATTAGATAATCTTAATGGTACTCCACCATCTAAAAAAATAGGATTTGCACCAATAACCACATCTGTACTTTGTATAGATAATCCTGCATTATTTTCTACAAAGAATTTTAAATTAACTTGCCGATTAGATTCTGTAATATCGGTTAGTAATAAATTAAGAATAATCTTATCGGATACAGAAGTGCTATATTCTGACAGTTTTAAACTATATGGCGGTATAACTTGCGGAGTGACATTTACCGGAAAGACTTGGGCAATAGCAATACACGGCCATAGTACTAATAAAACACAAAGGGTATATCTTATCTTGTTTATTGTAGTAAATAAAGTGTAGTTATGCTTCATATAGGAGTACGCAGGTTGGCTTATGAATAAAAAATATTCTGTTTAAACAAACAGGTTATTTAATTACAATAATAATATAAACAACCTGTTTGTTTCTTTCTGTTTATTGTCTCGAATAATAATAAGTATAGGTCTTTTTTAAACCTTCATTATTAGGACCTTCGATAAAATCCTCACGAAGCACAGTACCTTCAATAATAAATAGAGTACTTTTTTCATCCCCATTAAAAGTAACATTAAATCTTCTGCTTCCTGCCACAGAATTATCGGCTACCCACTTTCCGGATGATGTACCGGTAGAACAATCACCAGAAACCTGTAATTCGTGAGATGTAAAAGTAAATTTACCATCATCCGTAAATAGATACGTATCCATTAGATCACATTTATTTAATGTACTGGTACTGTCTTTTCCATCTATTTCAAGTTTGGTAATCTTCCAGGTTGCACCGGTTAAAGGAGTTTCTGCATCTTTATCGTCATCTTTATTACAGTTAGCTGTTGTTAAAGAAATAAAGGTTACCAGAGTAAGTAAAAAAAAATTTTTCATTGCTTTACTGTTAAATTTAAAATTGATTAATTAATTATTGTTAACTTGTTTTTTTATGTTTTTATTTTATGCTAATATACTTATTAAAGGGTTTCTTTTTGTACTTTAATATCTACTAAAATATAGGAGTTTGGACCATCTGCTACAAAATCTTTAATTTTAATCGCTCCTTTCTTTCCTTCTTTAGTTTTAAATAATATAATTCTTGGTTTTTTAGTATCATCGAATCCCTGTAATCCGCCGGAGGTTTCTTCTATTACCATATTTCTAAATACAGAATCGTTTTGTAATGCATCGAATTGTGCTGATGTCATAGAAGCAGAGCAGCCACATAGCTCCAGAGAATTTATAAAAATAGTGTTTTTAGGGTTTTGCAACTCTTCAAAAGTAGTTCCCGACATTGTATCCGGGCTGGTAAAACGATTAAGGGTAAAAGCTTGGTTTAACCCAAAAAATACTAGATCAATTTGTGATCCAACTTCGGGGGTGATTTCTTCTGAAGTATACCCTTTCCGTTTGGCAATACTATAAAAACTTCCTACTGTGTTTGCATTATGTGCAGTATTGATTCCTAATTTTATATCTTTTAGTTCTCTAAGATTAGTATTGCTAAAAAATGTAATCTCTTTACTGCTGGTCTTTGTTTGTTTCCCATTAGAAACTGTTAATAAAACCCTTTGAGTTCCCAGTTGCGTAAACACTACTTCGGGATCTTTTTCTTGAGAACTAAACACAGATGTTCCTTCAAAGCTCCAATCGTATGTTGTTGCGCTAATCGAATTATTAATAAACTTTACTTTTGCAGGAACCTGAAAATCATCATCATCAAAAGCTATTGTGTATTCAAAATCCGAAACTAAAAAAGGAGCTACGGTAATGATGTGCTGTTTGGCATAGGTTTCCCTACCGTTACTAATTTCTAATACGATTGTGTGTTCGCCTGGATCCGTAAATACAACTTCTCCTGGTTCTTTTTCTATAGAAGTAGCAGGAGTTCCTCCTTCAAAAGTCCATAAATATGTACTTGCCCCAGAGGATGTATTTTGAAAAGTGTAGGCAGCGGGTGCAAAATTATCTGTCTGATTTGTAACCTTAAAATCCACTATCACAGGATCATCGATTTGAATCTGAATTTCTTTACTGTCTTGTTCCCCATCCTGATTGGTCGAAAAAAGCTGTATCGTATAGGTGCCTTTGGTATCGTATTGTATCACCCCGGGATTACGGTTTACAGATCTGGATGGCACTCCACCTTCAAAAGTCCATTCGTATTCTTCTCCTCCTTCGGTTCTATTAAAAAACACAACTTGTACAGGTATGGAATAATCATTATTAAATACTTCAAAATCAAAATCCACTATCACAGGTACTGCTTCTTCTTTGGCGCAACCTGACAGAAGTACTAGTGAAATTAATATGTAAATTATTTTATTCATTTTTTTTGTTTAAAGACTCAAAGATGCAAAGAATCTTAGACGCACAGATGTTTGAGATTTTTCCATTATATGGAACTTTCTACTTTTCTGTTATAACTGGATAGCATACGTTCTAATTCTCTTGTTTCTTCATACATAGTTTCAAATTTATCTTCGCTTATATATTTTAAATTTTTTGAAATCTCTAATTGCGTTTGTCCTTCGAATAAAGAGCTCATAGCAATATTCAAAAATCTTATATATTCTTTTTTACCTTTTCTACCATATCCTTCTGCAATATTACTCGGTATAGAAACACACGCTCTTCTTATTTGAGAAGTCAACCCATACACTTCCTCTTTTGGAAAATCATTTGTATCTCTATACACTTTTGTTACAATATCCATTGCTTTCTCCCAAATTTTTAAATCTCTAAATGTGCTCATTACTATCTGATCTTTTAATTTCAAAGTTTCAAAGAGGCTAAGTTTTTCTCTGCTTCTTTGAATCTCTGCTCCTCTGCACATTAGATTCTTTGGACCTTTGTATCTCTGCTCCTCTGCATCTTAGATTCTCTGTTTCTTATCTCCATCTCACAAATTCCTCTACTCAAACACCACCTTACGCATTGCTGTGCCTTTTGGGGTTTCTAACAAAATTAAATATACTCCTGATGGCAAGGATAACGAATATTCTAGAAGAAAGTCCAAATTGTCTTTTTCAGACCGTTCATGCATTATCGCTCCAGAAATCAAATTCATTATTTTTAAATTTATGTTTGCATTTTCTGCCAGGGTTACTTTAGTTTTAAAAGTACCTCCGTTAGGATTAGGATAGATAATAAACTCTTCTATAAAGTCTCCCTGAGAATTAAAACCTTCCGGAGTTTCTATTGCTGGCTGCACCAAAATAGTTTTTGTAAAGTCCTGGTAACAATCCCCTTGAATAGATCTTAAATTGATATCATAAGGTCCTGCCTCTTCAAACTTGAGCACTAGTTTTTCATCGCTTTTGGATACTACTTCTACTCCTTCGGGAATGGTCCACTCTACTGTTTCTCCTTTTGGTTCACTAACATTTACTAATATTATCTCCTGGTTATTATATGCCTGAGTAGTAATCAAAAAATCTGCATCTATCTGGGTATCAAAAACCTTTACTTCTATTTTGCCAGTTCCTATACAGCCCCGGCTACTGGTTATAGTAGCTGTATATTGTCCTGCTTCTATAATTTCTACAGTACTGCCAGAACCTGTAAAACCATTATTCCCCGACCAGCTGTAAGAAGCTCCCGGGTCCTCAATACGGATATCCAGCACGAGGGATTGCCCATCACAGAGCGAACGTTCTTTTTCCATTTGCACAAGGATCGGTTGTGGATCTACCAGTTTTTCTTCTAAAAAAGTTTTACATCCATTACTATCTATCACTTCTATTTTGTAGCTACCTGAAGATAAATTATATATACTGGCCGAGGTGCTCCCTGTATTCCATATAGCAGTATAAGGTGGTGTTCCTCCTATAATCTCTACTTGTATTTGTCCATCATTTCCCTGAAAACAGGTTGGCGATATTGCAGCAATTGTTTTAATTTCTAACCCATTAGGCTGTTCTATCTTTACACTGTCTTCTATGCGACATCCTTTGGCATCTGTAACATAAACCAGATAAATTCCTCCTGTTAGATTCTTGATACTTGCCGTTTGTTCTCCATTACTCCACGCATAGGTATAAGGTGGCGTTCCGCCAGTAACGATAGCAGTAGCTTCTGCATCGTTTCCGCTTAGGCAGGTTACCACAGTGTTTGTAAACGAGATTTGCAGCTTATCGGGTTGTGGCAGATATTTTGTCTCATCCAAAGCTTCTATCAATCTATATTCTCTAGAACCATCTGTATCTATAAATTCTTCATACGTGCCCAGTTCTATCCCATTTTTGTCTTCCACATTTAATGCATAAGTTCCTACACTTTGATGATAAATTACATTATCATTCACTGGTAAATCCACCCAGTTTCCGTTTACTAATTTTTTCCACCTGTAGCAGTAGGTTTCAAAATTAGCTCTGCACTCTCCTGTCTCTGCAATAGAACCTTCGAACGGGACTCCTCCGGTTACCGTTGCTATTAAAGCTCCATCCTGAAACTGATCCGGTATTCCTAACGGAACATTAAAATCGATACCATTATTATACTCGTTTTCTATATGACAAGAGATCGGAAAATGAATATCGATGGTTGCCCGTAGAGGTTCAGGTTCTTTTAAAGTATAAGTATTGCTTGTAATAGTACAGCCTTCTTTATCTGTTGCAGGACTGTAATTTGCATCTTTAACTATAATCTTGTATTCTCCTTTGCCAATACTGTGTAGTAATGCTACATAATTGCCATCTGCATTAAAATATTCGGTTGCAGTTGTCACTATATTATTATCCCCATCTCTCCATTCGTAATCATACGTTTGATCCGGGTAGCTTGTTCCGCCTTTGATAACTGCCAGAATCCTACCATCTTTAAATCCATTTGCCCTTGGTTCATTTACCAACTCGATAGTTGCAGATAGAGAAGTCTCAGGTTCTTCTATTATTACTTGTTTTATAATTTCTTCTCCCAGTCTAATCTCTCCTCCTCCTATATCTACCTGTTTTTTGGCTATACACGTATTGGCATCCTGCAATTTTATCTCGTATGTACCTTTTGATAATCCTGTAATAGTATGTGTAAACTGGTTAGAAAAAGGTAACCAATCATCCTTCCAGGAATCCTTTATATTTCTTATCAGATAATGATATCCCTCTACTCCACCTCTGGCCTCTAACCGAATAGTTCCATCACTACCCCCTATACACCAAACATTAACTTTATTGGTATCGGCATTGGGTTCTCCTACAAATGCAACCGGAGGTGGCCTGTTGATAAAAAAAGTAAGTGTGTGATCTGTACCCTCTGTAAAATACGGTACTCCATTATATCCTCCTCCTATAATATCTATTCTAAATCCAGAAGAGCTACTAGCCGGTAAACCATCCAATACCACTTGTCTGGAAGAATTAAATGTAATATTACTAAATGGTCGAACTTGATCATACGCATTTCCGGTTAATGGTTTTGATAAATCCACTACCGAAATGTTAAAATTGTCTCCCGGCTCTAAATCCCTATCAAAAGTTAAGGTTAAAGAACCATCAGAATTTCCATTTTCATCCCTCGAATCATAACAACTTACATCTTTAGTTTCACTATTTATTATATGGGGTGCCGATCGTCTTAACTTATAAGAAATCGAGGAAGGAGGATTGGCAGCATAGCAGGAATAAGTTCTTATATGTATCTCTTTACCTATATCGGATTTTGGTAAAAAAGATTCCGGACGTACTTTCAGATTTCTATTTCGTGCTACTCCAGGTATATCTCTCCAACTGTAAATATTAGGAAACTGTCCTATAGCAGTAATCTGGTACTGCCATCTATATACCGATGTGTTAAACCCGGCAGTTGCTGTTGCTTCAAAATCATCTTCGTACCCGGCAACATCCGACCCAACACGTTGTAAGATTAGCAACCTTGGAGTGGCTTCCCATGTAAATTTTAAACGATGTTCTACTTCAAAATCTCCACCATTCCTTCGATATACATTATAACTATTATTATCACAAGGGTCCATATTTATAACAATAGTTTCATCCTGGGTTATCCTACTTCCTCTTCCGCTACTACAACTTCTGCCATCCCGGCGTTCTCTGGTATACACATATACTTTTATTTTTTCTACAATCTTATCAAAAGAATACGTGATATCCTCTCTATAGTGATTGCCTTCGCGATAGTCATAATGCTCAAAAAATAATTTTTCTCCGCCTCCATTGGCAAATACCGCGGTAAATTTTATTTCATTTTCACAAATATTTTCATCTCCATTAACCATGTAGTGAAAATCCTTTATATGTATATCTGTTCCTTGCCCAAAAGCGGTACAGCAGATAAACATAAAGATTATAAAACTATAATTTTTCATACCCTAAAAGATTATTTCTTCTTTTTGTATCGCAGTACTTCCCCCACTGCGTGTTACTACTTTTAACTGATATATGTATGTATTATTTGGAGAAACCGACGAATCCACCAATTTGGATATGGATGCCGGTATTTGTTTCCATAATACAGGTTTTCCTTCTTTTTTAGATTTATAAATCAAAATTTCTATAACTTCCTCGGGCATTTTTCTCCAAGTAATTACTATTTGTTTGTTTATTCTATCTGCTATTGCAGAAAATCCTTTTATAAGTTCTTTGTCCGAAGTTTTTTGACTGGTTACAGTTATCGGTGTAGAAGGAATAGAACGTAACGCACTTTTGTCCTCTGCAAAAATCGCATATCTATATTTGGTATCTGGCTTTAGTTTTTGATCTACAAAACTGGTAACTGTATCCGTTTTAAAAACTAAAGCCCAGCCTTTATCAGCCTCTTTTACCTCTTGTCTGTACAATTGGTGAGCAATTACATCCTCACTACTACTATTAATCCATTTTAACAACACACCATCGTTTTTTACCGAATATCCAGCAAATATAGGAGAGGAAGGAGGAATTATATCTGGTTTTTCTAAAGTTAGCTTTTCTGAAAATTCTGACATATTAAAACGTTGGTCTACAGCTACAATTTGGTAGTAGACTTTACTATTTAAGGATGCAACCTGCACCGTATCTATAAAAGTAGTTCGTAAAACCGGAGAAACGGTAAGTTGTGAAACCTCTTCATTTTTAAGATTTCCCCTAAAAATTCGGTACCCTAATAGATCTTTCTCTTTGTTGGCTTCCCAATTTAGTTTTACTACCCCCAGGCTATCTATTACGCCACTTACTCCTGTAGGTGCTGTTGGCGGTATAGAATCTATGGTTTGTACAAATGCGGTAAGAGAAGACGTTTTTTGATTATTTTTTCCTATTGCTGCTACCCTAAAATAGTTTGATGGCTCTGGTTCTGAATATACTACTTTTCTGGTATTAGAAGAAATGCCGGTTTTTACTGTTTTATATGGTCCTTTTTCCTGAGCTGCCCAGTTTAATTCAAATCCGGTAATTTCTGTTTCTGCAGATTTTGCAAAATCCCATGTAATCACAACATTACCCGAAATATCAAATTCATGTTTGGAAATATGAGGAACAGAAGATAATTTTTTAACACCTTGCGCAGAAACAATTTCTGAAGGTTGCCCTTCTTCTCCAAAAGAAGAAACTCCTATCACTCTATAATAATATGTTTTATTATTTTGAGCTATCGTGTCTACATAAAACATTCTTCTGGCAGGAGTCTCGGGTTTATCATTAAGGTTTACCAAAGGGGTATCTCCCAATCTTTTAAAATTATTTCCATCTTCTGATCTTTCTACAAAGTAGGCATTGTAAATTGGTTTAAACATTGCATACTCCCAGGTTAATAATATACTTTTATCCTCAGGAACCGCTACAAGATCTATCGGTTTTGGTAAAGGATCCGGAGGGATCATTTTTACGGTAATAAGACCTGGTTCTATTGCTATTAATTCTGTTGGTACATTAGATATAATTTTATAAAAATATTCTTCATCTGTTTTTACATCTGTATCTTCATATCCTAATGCTGCCATTTTTGCTGCTTCAAAATTTAAATCGGATGCAAACAATGCAAACGAAAAACGCTGTTCAATTTCTTTGGATGTATTGATAATTTGAGCTAATCCGCCTTGCTGTTGCTCTACATCGAAACTTTCTCCATATAATGCCTGTGCTATAATAGCAGCATAATCATTATTTTCTACTTTGTCTTTCCATTTTTCTAATGGTAATGGAATTAATGATGTTGTAATTATCTTCTTCTCCGGAGGGTTTAATAACACTCCTTTACGAAAAACTGTATATCTTTCTATCGTATATCCATATTTATTGGTACGCAGCCAAGAAACCGCAGTAGTAGGTGCCCATCTTAAAAGAATTTTGTCTTCCTGTACTCTGCCCAGAACTTTTATATTATGTTCTGAAACATTTTCCTGACTATACCCTGCAAGGGACAGTATACTAAAAAACAATACTACTATACTCTTATGTAGATGTCTAAAATGAACTTTATTTAGAATGGTTACTATCATTAATATATGTATCTAATCTTTACAGGTTTCTTAATAAGATAGGATTTTTATAAGTATAGCTTGCAGAAGTTCCTTTTATACTACCAGGAAGATAATATTGTAATTTAATAGTATATTTTCCTGTTCGCATAAACATGTATTCCTCTCCTACAATACTTAAATAAGGAGATGTTTCTGGTAACAATCCCTTGGTATAATCATTAATGACCCTATCTCTTATATCTAAATAATCTAAATAATACTCTGTAGGTAGATTGTAACGAAACGGAAATCTCGTTGCTCTCCAATCTAAATCTACATTATTTTCTAAGCTAGTAAGATAACTGCTTAATAATGGTAAAGCTCGTTTGGGTTTATACCCCAATATAGAAGGATCTCTACGTATACTATATTTACTTCCTTGTGTATATTTTTGATATACTATAGGATCAATATCTTTTGTAAAATAGGCATCTTGCAAGTCAGATTCTACTTCTACCAGGGCTTTATTATTCGAATATTTGCTTCCTACTAATTCTACCAAATCAAAGCCTTCATTATATTTAATTTTAGATGTTAGATAAATTACTGTCGAATTTATTTTACCCCATCCATCTTCATTAATTCTTATACTTTTTACTTTATCTTTAAATGTATTATATGCACTTGATTTAAACTCGTATGTTAAACGATCTATTTCTCCGTCTTTTACAATATTTTCTGCATTATTTTTACGTATTTCGACAGAATTATCTTCGTCATAGCTTGTCGTTTTTGATGCGCTCTGATCATTACGAGAGCGTCCTGCTCCCTTAGGAGAGCTCACGATAGCCATTATATATTTTGAATCTTTTTTAACTTTTGGCAGCGTATATATTACCTTATTATCTGCATTATTATATCCAAAATCTGATTCTGTAATTGTACCGCTTTCTTCTACATATTTAACTGTACTTTTCCATTGTGTATTATCAAATAAATAATCCTGTCCTCGTTGTAACTGTATATACCCCTTGTTATACTCCTCTGGGTAAAACAATTGTTGATTTACAACCGGATATGAATATTGTATGTTATGTAAAGGAATATGATCTGGCGCTCCTCCTGTAGTAAAATTGCGTTCCTCTGTTTCTACTGCTTTTTTACCATCTACTAGTATTGTTTGAAAAGAACCATTTACTTTTTCCTGAAAACTCACTTCTACCGTAACTTTTAATTTGGTATCTGGTGGTAATATATCCTCGGATATTAACGTAGCACGGTCGTTCATCTGCCCCCATTCTAATTCTCCCACTATTTCTTTTCCTGCCTGATCTGTGATAGTGAATCGTTCCAGAATCACTTTATAAGTTTTATCTCCGTCATCCTCAGGAATGACTATGGGTTCATTCACCCGCATGGCAAATGCTGCTTGTGGTGCTGCAAAAACATCAATATCTCCTTCTCCATCTTTTGGTGTAAGGTCTGTAATCATTTTAATTCCTCCTAGCGGAGAAGCATTATCCAATTCACACTCTTTGCCAATGGTCATCTTAAACCTGAAACTACCTTTTACCAAGCCTCCTAAAAGATTATAATATCCTCCTACATATCCTCTGAACCAAAACGGATTAGGTCCTTTACCCTGTAAAAGTACTGCGGCACCTCCTTTTATGATCGGAATTTTCTTTCTTATAAAAAATAATTTAATGTTTATTCCTAGTTCTCCTTGAAGATATGCATAAGATTGCCCATTAGCATACCACCCATCTATTCCTATTGATTCACTACTCCCTACACATCGAGCTTCTCCATAATCTTTTAGCATAATATCAAATCCTACTCCTGCCTGAAAACGTGCATACAGAATTAGGAAATTCATATCTCCTGTATCAATCTTGAAATCTGCACCAAATGCAAATCCTTTACCTTCACCCAATGCATTTAGGTCTCTCATATAATCTAATTCTGACACATCTACGCCTAATATTTCTGCAACTTCCGGAGGTGGCGGCGGGCTACCCGGTATACGATCTCCCATCATAAAATATCCTCCTGTTTCTATAGAAAAGCCTCCTACTCCCATTTTGAGTCCTAATCGATCTGTTGGAGTCCCCATGTGCATATACCATTCATCCGGGGCAATATGTATAACCCCCCATCCTGCACGACCACCAGAAGCTCTTCCTTGCACAATTCCTCCTGCTACATTAACAAAAATATCCAGCTGGGCATGAAAGGAGTTATTTACAAAATCAAACTCCATTCCTAATTTTGCACTAATGGAAGCATCTGCACTAAATTCTGCTTCATATTCTGTATCTGCTTTTTCTAAAAAGTTCTTAGTGATTTTGTTAGTTACAGCGTTTTCCATGAGTTCATTATCTACCATACCTTCGAGCTTTTTGGTTAATTCTGCGGTGGGGTTTGGTATATCAAAAGCTTTCATAATAGATGCTTCTCCAAAGAATCCTAGTCGGTTTACACCTCCTTTGGTATTAAATTCTATTTCAAAACCGGCACCTATAGATACCGCGGTTTCACTTCCTATAGAACCAAAAATCATTGCTTTAACTCCTAAACTCGAAGTCTTATTAGGAATATAGGAAAGCCCTGAAGGAGAAAATTCTGTAATATTACCATTAGGCCTTCTTGTCATTTTATAAAATGCTCCTCCTGCAAAACCTGTAATAGTAATTGGTCCGGCTTGTATCATTAATCCTTTAACTGAAGCATCAACATACCAGTATCTAAAATCTTTTTTACCAAAGATTGCTTTGGCTGTAATAGGTTTTATCTTCCCGAATTCGGCTTCTACTTCAGCAGAAAATCCATTTCCATATTCCGGATCATCTTCCATAAGCTGAAGACTTCCTCTGATTTTCATACCTCCCAGATCAGAATCTAAATCGATAGCGGATAAATCTACTCTTTTAAACTTCCAACGTTGTCTGTATTGGTACTCTTCATATTGTCCTATTATACTTAAAGTTGCTCCTCCTGCAAAACCTTTTTTCATAAGGTTTACCATAATATCAAATTCGATTCCTGCCTCATAATCATTTGATCTAAATCCAATATTTGCAATAGAAACCGGAAAATTTGCAAGCTTGACTTCATCTTTATATCCAAAATAATCTACTTTTATAATTGGAGATTCTGTTTGCAAAACCAGATTTTGAAATTCTATTCCTTTAAATTCTACCGTTTTTTCTTTTTTATCTTCTCCTTCTCCTACAGTGTATTCTTCTCCTTCTCGTTCCATAGAATCTTTCTGACTGGCAGAAATTGCCATTCTTCCATTAAGAACAGCTTTAGGTTGAAAATTACCATCCCGAACTGCAAGTTGTACTCCAGAGTTTGGTAATAGTTGTGCTTTTGCTTTAAAGACATCGAAACTAATCGTATCTAAGGTTGAAACTGTAAGTGAATACTCATCTTCAGAGATAATGCCTACATATCCTAGTCCCAATTTCCCTTCTTCGTTTGTAGTTTTAAGATTTGACATAGGAAGTAATAATCTTCCTTGAAAACCTGCTCCAACCAATCGATTTGCTGCTAGTTCTATAGCTATTTCATCTACAGAATATGCCCATCCTTTGGATTCTGAAGTTCTTCCTGATTCTAATGGTATCAGATTTTTTGTAGAAAAATATCCGGAAACCCCATAATTATCTATTAATAGATTAGCTGCCTGAAAAGATACCCGTTCTTTATTAGGTATACTTTCCGTTGTTTTAAATTGTTCTGGTAATCCTACCTGAAGAGATTCTACATAAACTCCCCGCCAGGTGTCTGCATTTGGTAATAACAACCCTTCGTCATAATAATATTGTGGAAAGTTTACATTTTCTGTTCTAAGATCACTAAAATCAAATACTGCCTGATTAACCGAAAACATAAATTTATCTTCCTGCCCAGCCAGAACAAAAGGGGAAAGGCTGATTTCTACAATCAGATCATTCCAGTCGGATGCTATTGCTCTAAATGCTCCTGATACTCTATTAGGTATTTGAATAGGATCCTTGAGCGATCCTTTATAGGTTACCGTTTCTGGTAATGGTTGCCCCAACTCATCGACTGGTAAAATCATATTTCTGGAAAACTGCACCTCTCCTTCAATCCCCATTTCTTTTACCCCGTCGCAATTAATAGTAACAAAAGTTCTGTTTTGTGTATCTCCTGTTTTATAATCAAAGCCTCCTTTAAGTATTAATAACCAATTGCCACCATTAAATGGTATAAAAATATCTCCTAACAATACTAAATTAGCCTCTCCTATAATACCTCCCTGATGAGAAAGCTTAACATTATTTGCTCCAAAAAAAAGCTCTATTGGTAATCCTTGCTCGTCTGATTGTGGTAAGATAATTTTCACAAAAACAGTAAGTTCTGTATACTCTTTTGTAAATTTTGCTTTGGTAAATCCTAACTGATATTCAACTTCATTAAGTTTATGCTTAATTCCTACTGGTAATACTTGAATGTCTTCATTTCTAAATGATGAAATCCATCGACCTGTACTATCTATTTCTTTAAAACCAGCTTTTGCTTCAGATCTAGAGTCATTTACACTAGTGGCAGTAACTGGAAATTCGTTTCGAATATTAGAAAAAGTGAATTCTGGTGAAGTAATTTTATTAACCAACTTTTGAATTGGAAATTTTTTATCTAATTCAGAAAAATGAACAAATTTAGAAGTATTTTGTTCTTCTACTTTGGGATTATTATTTTTTAAAGATAAAGAATCCTTTTCATTAGCAAAAAGACTAAAAGAATATATATTAACACTACATATAAGTAGAAGTAACTTTATTTTCATAAAAAAATGTTAAGACTAGAACATACAATATTACAAAAAATTGTCTAAAAACAGTATGTGATTTACGGTAAAAAGATAACAAACAAACTAACAGTTAAGGTTTTCCTGAAATGATTTAAAAAAATAAACCTACACTTCAACCTATACTAACTTTACTCTTGCATAACAAATAGCTAGAATTTCTTATTGTTGGATTTGGTAAGCCATAACAACCAAAATATTTACTCTAAAATTGTAAGTTTTACTAATATAAAATATTTATCATTAGATTTATATTCAAAACAAACTCACAAAGGTTAGATGAGGAATGAAATTATTTAAAAACCATATATTAAACCCAACTCTTAAAACCTATTACTTTTACTATATAAATACTTATAACTTGCATAACACAACTTTTTTATAAATATTTAACCCGAGTTTGCAAAAAAGAAGGAGCAGATAAGTTATATCAATTCACTAGTGTCCACTTAAAACAAATTGATAGACAGTTGTTTATAGTCTAGTTC
>NZ_CDSBKO010000062.1:0-32447 GCF_977115655.1 Aquimarina sp. | reverse complement strand
ACAGATGAAAAAGAAATAATTTATTAGTGCTATTTCAAAGTTAAAATGGTATTAAGCCCCGCTTAGTATGATTTAATTATTAATTTTTTCTATTTTATGGATATTTTAACTGACCAAACCATAAAGCGTTTTAAACAAATTCGCGAAGAGAACCATTATACTCAATCCGATTTTGCTAAGATTTTACAAATTAAAAATTCTACAGCAGATATAGAAAGGGGTAAAACCAAGATTTCAGGAAAAGTTGTTGCTAAATTATTACAAGAATTTAATATTAATCCTTTGTGGTTGTTTGGAGAAAGTTCTCAAAAAAAAATACAATTGCATTTGGGGGATGTTTCTCCCAAAGTTGTTACCATCGACTCACAGAACAATGAAAATATAGTTTTGGTAAATGTAAAAGCTGCCGCCGGGTATCCTCATAATGTACATGATTTGGATTGGTATCAGCAATTACCTGCTTTTGATATCCCGTTGCCAGAATATCGAAATGCTACTTACAGAGGTTTTCAAGTAGAAGGAGATAGTATGTTGCCATTATTAGAGCCAAAAGAATGGGTGATAGGAAAGGCAGTAAACAACCTTTCTGAGGTAAATAATAATACAGTGTGTGTTGTTGTATTAGAAGATAGCGTCGTAGTTAAAAAGATTAGAAAAAACGAAGATGTATCTGTAATAACTTTAGTTTCATTAAATTCTGAGTATTTACCATATAACATTCAGGCACATCAAATTGTAGAACTTTGGGAGGTAAACAGTAAATTAAGCTTTAATATTGATGCAAATTCAAATGTAGCCGGTATGAAACAACTGCAAGAGGCAATGCTGGTGTTAACCTCTGAAGTAAGAAGCCTGAAAGAGTAAATTATATAAAACCGGATTCTTTTGCATGTTGAATGGCTTCTTCAGAATTACGGATAAGCAGGATAGGAGAGGTCTTAAAAGATTGTATTATCTTTTTAATCCGTTTTTCTTTTCTACTATGATTAACATCTCTTAGGTAGATTGCCAAAATGCGATCAGGATATTCTTCAGCAATTTTTGTATAGATATCGGCATCTTTTTCTCCACTATCTCCTATCAAAATAAATTTGAGATGTGCATACAACCTTAACAATTTTATAATCTCAGAACGTTTATGGGGTTCTGTAGGTTTTGGCGTTTTATCAAACGGAGTTCTAAAATCTCTGAGTAGAATAGGGCCTTTTGGGAAATGATTTTTTTCTATAAACGCACATAAATAGTCGTACAAATTCCAAGGGCTATTGCTTACATAAAAAAACGGATTAACAGTGCTCTTTTTTGTTCCAATCTGTAGCTTTTTGTAAAAATCAACAGTCCCTTCAACCGGCATCCGCTTATCATAATTTTTAAAAAGGGTATTAACAGCTACTCTCCATTTTAAAATAGAGGCTACCCCGGTGTGTAAAATAGTGTCATCAATATCGCTTATAATAGCAAATTGAGCATTGGTAGAAGGGATTAGCATTTTGCCGGGAAATATATTTTGGTCACTAATCTGTTTTTTTAATGTGTTTGTTTTATAAGCAACAGCATACGAAACCCAGCCTTTGTTATCGGTTAGCGAAGTAAGATTGGGGATAGTAAGATTAAAATGGTAATACCCTTCGGGATCTGTTATAGTTTCAAATATTTTTCCATTAGAAAGTTTTAGCTCAATAGAAGTATTGGGTATTTCATCACTTTCTAATTGCTTATATATATTTTTAAGGGTTTTGTATGTATTTTGATCCGAATCAAAATTTACATTTTCATCTTCCAAAGCTCTTCCCTTGGCATGAAAATTAGTGTCCGTGCCATAACCTTCATAAGTATTGATACGTAATGTTTTTTTCTTAAACATGTAAAACTATTTTGAATAAAAATAATCAACCTCGCTTAAAGAGCGAGGTTGATTTTAAATAAAACTTATAAAACTTTATGTTTTTATTTTATGGAAGTTTTGATAGCTTCGATTTTAGCTTTTATTTCAGCCTCAGAACCTCTTAATTCTTGTACTTTATGTTTTACTTTTCCATTCTCTATAGTTTGAATAGTTACGGTAGCAATTGCTTGTTCATTTTCTGTTTTCATACTAACTAGTACTTTGTTTGAAGAGGAGTCATTACGATACTCTATCACTTTTGAAGTATTATCAGCTACTACTGTTTCTGTATGATTTCCGCCTAGAATAGGGGCAATTACAAGTCCTATCAAGCATGTTAGTTTAATTAAAATGTTCATTGAAGGGCCAGACGTGTCTTTAAAAGGATCTCCAACAGTATCGCCTGTAACAGCAGCTTTATGAGCATCAGAGCCTTTGTAGGTCATCTCTCCGTTAATTTCTACACCTGCTTCAAATGATTTTTTGGCATTGTCCCAGGCACCACCAGCATTGTTTTGAAAAATAGCCCATAATACACCACTTACGGTAACTCCAGCCATATATCCTCCCAACATTTCGGCAATGGCTAATCTATCCATTCCAAATACTAATGGAACAAATGCTATTACTATAGGAAATCCAATAGTCAATAATCCCGGTAACATCATTTCTTTAAGAGAAGCTTTTGTAGAAATAGCAACACACTTGTCATATTCAGGCTTACCAGTGCCTTCCATTATCCCCGGAATATCCCTAAACTGGCGACGCACTTCCTGTACCATTTCCATAGCTGCTTTACCTACCGCATTCATTGCTAAAGCAGAGAATACTACTGGTACCATACCGCCAACAAATAACATTGCGAGTACGGGTGCTTTAAAAATGTTAATTCCATCAATACCAGTAAAAGTAACATAGGCTGCAAATAGGGCTAACGATGTTAATGCTGCAGAAGCAATAGCAAATCCTTTACCTGTGGCCGCAGTTGTGTTTCCTACAGAGTCTAATATATCTGTACGTTCTCTTACTATTGGTTCCTGTTCGCTCATTTCAGCAATTCCACCAGCATTATCAGATATTGGTCCAAAGGCATCAATTGCTAATTGCATAGCTGTGGTGGCCATCATTGCAGAGGCTGCCAGTGCTACGCCATAAAATCCGGCAAAGGCATAAGATGCCCAGATAGCTCCTGCAAATAATAATACAGATGGAAATGTAGAGATCATTCCGGTTGCCAAACCAGCAATAATGTTTGTTCCGGCACCTGTACTTGATTGTTGTACGATTTTAAGAATAGGTGATTTGCCCAGACCTGTATAGTATTCGGTTACAGACGAGATCACTGCTCCTACAACCAAACCTACCAGAGTGGCGTAAAAAACTCTCATTGAAGAGATCTGAATTGGACCTTCTCCAAAGAACTCCATAGTCATAGTTTCTGGAAGCATCCATTTGCATAATGCAAAACAAGCTACTGCTACCAAAATAATAGATGTCCAGTTACCGATATTAAGTGCTCCCATTACCTGGGCTTCTTTGGCATCGTTGTTTTTGATTTTAACAAGCATCGTTCCTATTACAGAGATTATAATACCTGCACCGGCAATAGACATTGGTAATAAAATTGGTCCGATACCACCAAAAATATCTGTAATGGCTCCCCCCATATCTTTAATTACGTAATTACCTAATACCATAGCGGCAAGTACAGTTGCTACATAAGATCCAAACAAATCGGCTCCCATACCAGCAACATCTCCTACATTATCTCCTACATTATCTGCAATGGTAGCGGGGTTACGTGGATCATCTTCTGGTATACCTGCTTCTACTTTACCTACAAGGTCAGCACCTACATCTGCAGCTTTAGTGTATATACCACCACCAACACGAGCAAATAAAGCAATAGATTCTGCTCCTAAAGAGAACCCTGCTAAGGTTTCTAAAACTATGGTCATTTTATCTGTAGAGGTCCATTCGCCTCCCATAAATACATGGTAAAATATAATGAAGAAAGTTGTTAGTCCTAACACAGCTAGCCCTGCAACACCAAGTCCCATTACGGTACCTCCACCAAAAGATATTTTTAGAGCATTTGGTAAGCTGGTACGAGCTGCCTGAGTAGTTCTAACATTTGTTTTGGTGGCAATTTTCATACCTATATTTCCTGCAAAAGCAGAGAATACAGCTCCAAAAATAAAAGCAATTACAATTAGCCAGTGTGTTGTGTCTACTATTAAAGAAACAATAAATAATAAGGCGCTTACTATTATAACGAATATTGCTAGTAATTTGTATTCTGCATTTAGGAAAGCTAAGGCGCCTTCGTAAATATGATCTGAAATTTCTTTCATTTTGCCATCACCGGCATCTTGTTTCATTACCCAAGATTTTTTGATTAGCATGTAAACTAGCCCTAGTAATGCCAAAACAATTGGCATATAAATCATATTTGATCCCATTCAGTGTGTTTTAAGTTAATTAGTAATAATTTTTAAGTTAATTGGTATCTAAAAGTAGTAAAAATACCCTAAATAGAAAAAGCACAATATTTTATATAAAATATTGTGCTTTTTTTATGATCCTGAAAGGGATATTAATAAATGCTAAATAAGCCTTCTGGTTTGTTTTCTAAATCTTCAAAACGTTTTACACAGGCTTTAATGATGTCTTTGGCCTCACCAACATCACCCCATCCGCCAACATCGACTTTTTTCTTTTCTAAATCTTTATATACTTGAAAAAAGTGCTCTATTTCTTTTATTAAATGAGGGTTTAATTCTTTAAGATCGTTAATTCGACCTGCTATAGGGTCAGAAACTGGTACACATACCACTTTTTCGTCCGGGCCTTTTTCGTCAGCCATGTGGAATACCCCAATTGGTTTTACTTCCATTACACAACCAGGAAAAGTTGGCTCGGTAACAAGAACTAATACATCCAGGGGATCGCCATCCAAAGCAAGCGTTTCGGGGATAAACCCATAGTCTGCGGGATACATCATAGATGAAAAAATCATACGGTCGTATCTTATTTTTTTTATCTCAAAATCGTATTCATACTTATTTCGACTTCCTTTAGGGATTTCAATAAGTACATCAAAGCTTTCGCGAGTAGCTGCGCTCATAATTCTATTCTCTTTTTTTAATGGCAGCAAATATAGAGATTACAAGAGGTTGGTTAAAATTTATTACGGTAAAATATTAAGTTTTATATAAATTTTAATATAAAGATCATCTATTGGATTTTTAATAACAAATAGGTAAAAAACAATATAATCCTTCATCAAAGTTTTAATTTTCAAAGGCTTGTTTCAAAAACAATATATATATTTGAATATACCTCGTATCCTTGTCTAGAAGTTGCTGTTGTTGTTTTAAAGTAATACTACTAGAAATGAAACCCAAATGACCCGGTAACTCCAAATTTACGTGCATCGGGGTTCTCAAAATAATTTCCTCTAAAATGAAAATCAATTCTGAATACTTTAAAAATATTGCCTACTCCCAGGCTGTATTCCCAGTAAGCTTTATCTTTGGGAGTAAGAAGAAGCTCTCCAGAAGGACTGCTTAATAATCTGTTAGCATCAGATAAATCTCCCCATGCTGATCTAAAGCCAACAAGTTCTCTTAGATTTAATTTTCTTAGTAAAGGTATCCTTGAAAATATCCTTCCATTAAAATTATGTTCCAGATGTAAAGTAGCATAAGTATCGGTTACAAATTCATAGAAATTGAGTAGGGGAAAAGTATTATAAATAGAAAGGTATGTTTGATTTCCGGGTATAACACTTAATAGGCCAAGGGGTACATCACCAAAGGTTTTGCCCACTTCGAACGTGCTGTTTAACTGCCCAAAACCTCCAATATTCCATGGTTGTTGGTATAAGAATTGTACTTTTTGATAATCAAAATCACTTTCTGCTATGTCTTTTATTCCTACCCCATAATTAAGAAATAAGGTAGCGTAGTTTCCAGAATTAACTATTATTCTGTCTACACCGTACCCTGTAGTTTTTCTACCGGGAAAATAAGCAATTGTGGTTGCTATTTCAGTTTGGTTAATCTTTGTTTTAGGGGTATTTGTTTCAGGATCGTTAAAATCTAAACTAAATAAAGATCTGTCGGCTGGTTTTAAAGTTCTAAAAGATCCTGTAACTCCAACTGTTAAGTTTTTTCTGGGTTCTAATTGCATAGATACAGCAGATAGATTGATGGATGTTAGTCTGTCGTTGTCCCCTGTTGCTATAATAGATGACGAAGCTAAACTTCTGCCTTCAACATCATTTGTATTGGTTAAGCTTGCTCCTAATTGTTCTACATCTCTTCGGTTGCCTGCTGAAACAATGAGCCTGGATTTTCTGTCTATCAGGTATTTACCAGACATGCCATACTTAAATTTGTTGTCTTTAAACCCATAAGCTCCATAGCCTTCAATTCTCCATCTGTCATTGGCTGTAAAATAGGTTCGTCCTCCTGCTCGTAATCTCCAACCTTCAATATCATTGTACCCTACAGTAGAGAACAGAGGTCCAAAATCAAAATTATTTAGCTCTACATATCCTGTTGCCAATATAGTACCAATACTATAAAGTCGTTTGAAAGCTTTTACGGTTTTAAGGGTGTCCAGTAATTTATATACTTTTTGCTCATCCTTGTTTAAACCTTCCATTCGGGCAGTGTCCCAAAAAGAATCTGCCCTGTTGTATATGTCCTGATCATAAGGATCTACCTGGTTTTGATAGAATTTTTTATCTTTGTTTATGTCAAATTTATAGTTGTCATATAAGGTAGTTCTTTTGCCATAAACACCTCTGGATTTTTCTTTTTTGCTAAATGCAAAATCAGATTGAAAATAATCTTTAGTGATTAGAAAAATGGAATCATTTAAAACATCAAATTCTTGTTCTATATACAGATCTTTTACCCAGTTTATGTTTGCGCTTTTAGTAACTTCCAGGTTTATTTCTTTAATAGCCCAGGTAGTATCATTTACCCAAAAATCCCCTTTAAAAGTCAACTCATTTTTTCTTCTGGGATAATAGATTATGTTATAGCACCACTTGTTGTCAATATATGCACTGTCAGAAAGCACATAGTTGTATACATTAATTCCTGTTCGGGATAGCGGGCTGGTAAAACTTTTGTCAAAAAACTTTAAATAATTTTCATAAACATCATAATCAGAATACAGATCTTTAACAAATGCAATTAAGGTTTGGTTATCGCTAAACCCGGCATTTTTATTTCCTTTAAGAACTTCTTTGTGCTCGTTTATGGTATTATCACCATATACTTTTGAAAAGGCTTCATTAAGAAAAATAGGCAAATATGTTTTTCCGGTTACTCTTGAGGTATCGATATCATTAAAAATGAATTCCATACCATTAAAAATTCTGCTATTAATTAATGCACTATCAATCGTATTTAAATCAAATTCTAATTTTTCATACTTATCATAAGCATATTGTTTAAACTTTTTGACTCCATTCTCTCTACGATTTTTCCATATTTTTCTTAGGATATCAATAGCAGGGTTGTTTTTTTTGGAAGTTTTACCTTTATAAATAACAACTTCATCTAGTGCTGCAGCCTCTTCCTCCAGAATAACCTCCATATTATAGGTAACACTACCAGTTAATTTTATTGTTTTTGTTTGAAAACCAATAAAAGAAACTTTGATGCTGGAATATTTTTCATCAGCTTCCATATAGAACCTGCCGTTTTCATCTGTTATTGTACCTACAGTAGAATTTACAAATACGATATTGGCAAATGGCACTGGCTGTTTAAAACTATCATATATCTGGCCACTAACTTTGGTTTGTGAATAAATAAAGGTAAAACCGAATATGGTAAGAAGTACTCCTAAAATGAAATGTTTCATCTAAAGCTATTAAAATTATTATTTGTGACAATTATTAAATTACCACAACTTCTGCGCCATTTTTTTTATTTATGGTATTCCAGAAATTGGTGAAACGTAAAATAAAATTATTCATTTTATTTATACATCACTTTTTTCACAGCTTTAACAACATCTGTACTATTTGGCAGCCATTCTTCCAATAATTGGGGAGAATATGGAGTGGGAGTATCTGCAGTGTTAATTTTAATAATAGGAGCATCCAGATAATCAAAAATTTCAGATTGTACCTGATATGTTATCTCAGAAGAAATATTGGCAAGAGGCCAGGCTTCTTCCAGAATAACCAATCGGTTTGTTTTTTTAACAGAAGTAAAAATACAATCCAGATCCAAAGGGCGAACCGTTCTTAGGTCTATTATTTCGCAAGAGATATTTTCTTTGGCAAGCTCATCGGCAGCTTTGTAAGCTTCTTTGATAATTTTTCCAAAAGAAACAATAGTAACATCGGTACCATCTCTTTTTATTTCGGCAACACCAAGAGGAATAGTAAATTCACCTTCAGGAACTTCACCTTTATCCCCGTACATTTGTTCACTTTCCATAAAAATAACAGGGTCATTATCTCTAATAGCCGATTTTAATAATCCTTTTGCATCTTTTGGGTTGGACGGAACCACTACTTTTAAACCAGGGGTGTTAGCAAACCAGTTTTCAAAAGCTTGAGAATGTGTAGCTCCTAGCTGACCGGCAGAGGCTGTGGGCCCTCTGAAAACAATTGGAATATTAAATTGTCCCCCGCTCATCTGGCGCATTTTTGCAGCGTTGTTGATAATTTGATCTATACCAACCAAAGAAAAATTAAAGGTCATAAACTCTATTATTGGTCGGTTGCCATTCATAGCACTTCCTACACCAATACCTGCAAAACCTAATTCAGAGATAGGGGTGTCTATAACTCGATCAGGACCAAATTCGTCCAACATACCCTTACTCGCTTTATAAGCCCCATTATACTCTGCAACCTCTTCTCCCATTAAGTAAATAGACTCATCCCGGCGCATTTCTTCACTCATTGCTTCGCAAATTGCTTCTCTGAATTGTATGATTTTCATTTAGTATGTTTTTTAGTCGTAATAAAAAAAAATAAAAATAATATATATTTTTATTTTTTTATTTCCTTTAGCAAAAAAATGCTTTATGCTAATAGCGAAGGCAAAAGTAACAATTAAAACCCTTTTGACAGGATGTAACATTAAAAAATTTACTATGCACGCATAGTAAATTAGACTTTTTATTTGTACATTCGCTTTTATTATTAAATTCTCAAAAAATATCTATATAAAATGAAAATATTAGTTTGTATTAGCCATGTGCCAGACACAACTTCCAAAATTAATTTTACAGATGGTGATACTAAATTTGACACTAATGGAGTGCAGTTTGTTATTAACCCTAATGATGAATTTGGATTAACCCGTGCCATGTGGTTTAAAGAAAAGCAAGGCGCGACAGTAGATGTTGTAAATGTAGGGGGAGCAGAAACAGAGCCTACTTTGCGCAAAGCTCTTGCTATTGGGGCAGATAATGCTATAAGGATTAATGCAGAAGCTACAGATGGGTTTTATGTAGCTAAGCAATTGGCAAAAGTTATACAGGATGGAGGGTATGACCTTGTAATAGCAGGCAGGGAGTCTATTGATTATAATGGAGGTATGGTTCCGGGGATGATAGCTGCGCTTACCGGAGCTAATTTTGTAAACACTTGTATCGCAATAGAAGTAGAAGGAGATACAGCTACTACTATTAGAGAAATAGATGGAGGTAAAGAAACATCGGTTACTAAGCTGCCACTGGTTATAGGCGGGCAAAAAGGATTGGTTGAAGAAAGTGATTTGCGTATCCCTAATATGCGAGGAATAATGATGGCCCGTAAAAAACCACTTACCGTGGTAGAGCCAGTTGAAGCAAGCCAGGAAACAAAAGCTGTTCAGTTTCAAAAACCTACTCCAAAAGGAGAGGTGACATTGATTAGCCCAGAAAATATTGGGCAGTTGGTAGAACTGTTGCACAACGAAGCTAAAGTTATTTAATAAGGTTTAAAATAAATTCTAAAATAATACTGAAACAAAAATCAGTATAAAAAAATATAAAAATATATGTCAGTTTTAGTATATACAGAAAATGAAGGCGGAAAATTTAAAAAAACAGCCTTTGAAGTAGCATCTTATGCTAAAGAAATAGCCAACATGCTTGGTACTACAGTAACTGCTATAAGTATTAATGCGGGGGATAACAGCGAGTTGGCTACTTATGGTGTAGATAAGGTTTTAGCTGTAAAAAATGATAAATTATCGGCTTTTAATGTAAAAGCGTATGCAGATGTGATAAAGCAGGCAGCAGAACAAGAAGGAGCTAAGGTAGTTGTTGTAAGCTCTAGTGCAGATAGTAAGTTTTTGGTACCTTTATTAGCAGTATATCTTAATGCAGGATATGCTTCTAATGTAGTAGCATTGCCAGAAAACGTATCTCCTTTTACAGTAAAACGTACTGCATTTACCAACAAAGCATTTAACATAACAGAGATTACCACAGATATTAAGATTGTTGGATTGTCCAATAATGCATTTGGTCTTAAGGAGGATTCCGGATCCGCAACAACAGAGGCGTTTGAGCCATCTCTTTCAGAAGCTGATTTTGCGGTGCAAGTAAAGGCAGTGGACCGAGCTACAGATAAAGTTTCTATTGCAGATGCAGAAATCGTAGTTTCTGGCGGGCGGGGATTAAAAGGCCCGGAGAACTGGGGGATGATTGAAGAGTTGGCAAGTGTTCTTGGAGCCGCTACAGCTTGTTCTAAACCCGTTAGTGATATGGGGTGGAGACCACACTCAGAACATGTTGGGCAAACAGGAAAACCAGTTGCGTCTAATTTGTATATTGCTATTGGAGTTTCGGGAGCTATCCAGCATTTGGCAGGAATTAATGCAAGCAAAGTAAAAGTCGTTATCAATAATGATCCCGAAGCACCTTTTTTTAAGGCTGCAGACTACGGAGTAGTTGGGGATGCTTTTGAAGTAGTGCCAAAGCTTATAGAAAAATTAAAAGAATTTAAGTCGAATAACGCATAATTTTCATAAATTGCGCCCAATTAAGGGCTGTTTGAACTTATGTAAAAGTCCGCATGTTCAAACAGCCTTTTTTTATTGATAAATAATTATGAGTTTAGTTCGACTGAACATAAAAGGAATATCTTACAGTCAAACCCAAAATGGGGCATACGCACTAATTTTAAGTGAGCTGGATGGAGAAAGAAAATTGCCAATTGTTATAGGTGCTTTTGAAGCGCAATCTATAGCTATTGCACTAGAAAAAGAAATTAAACCTCCAAGACCATTAACCCATGATCTTTTTAAAAACTTTGCAGATCGATTTGATATCGTTGTAAAACAAGTAATTATTCATAAACTTGTAGACGGTGTTTTTTACTCTAGTATCATTTGCGAGCGTGATAAAATAGAAGAAATTATAGATGCCAGAACAAGCGATGCTATCGCTTTGGCACTGCGTTTTCAAGCCCCTATTTTTACATACAAAAACATTTTGGATCAGGCAGGTATATATCTTAAGGTTAACCCAAAAAAGGAAGACGAAGCCGATACCGAAAGTCTTTTAGTAGACGAATTAGTGTCAGATGATGTTGAAATGGCAGATAAAGAGACTAGTTACAAGGATTTGTCGACAGAAGAGCTTAATCGAATGCTTGATCAGGCTGTTGCTAATGAAGACTATGAATTAGCTGCCAGGATTCGTGATGAAATTTCTAAACGGAGTTAGCTGCATAAATCGATATTAAAAATCTAATGCATTTTTAAATGATGTTAATTTTTATGAAGAAAGGATTGCTTACTTTTCTTTTTTCTCTGTTTGCTGTTACTGTAATATTTGCACAGTCAATAGAGAAAAAATGGATTTTAGATAAAACTAGCGGAACTTCAGGAGAAGTTTTTGATGTTGAAAAAGGAGATTATTTTAAACTGGACAAAGGACAGTTCTCTTACTCTTTTAAAAATGGCTCCGAGACACTTCAAGGAGATTATCTGCAACAAAACAATATCCTGTTACTTTTTCCTGAAACTGCTCAGGACTCCTTAATACGGTATAAAATTACTAGTATTACAGATACTACTCTGGTGGTTTCTAAAAAAGGAATTTCGTACGCACTTATTGCACAAAAGGAAACTTTGGCAGAGTCAACAAACAAAAAAGAACAAATAGTACCAAATCAAGGGTTTTCTTTAGATAGTTTATGGCGTGGTGTTTTAGGTATGGTAGTGCTTTTGATTATAGCATATATGTTTAGTACAAACAAAAAAGCTATTAACTGGAAAACTGTAGGAATTGGCTTGGGGGCTCAATTATTATTGGCTTTTGGAGTGTTGAAAATAAATTTTGTTCAAAAAACTTTTGAGCTGGTAGGAAAGATTTTTGTTTTGATTTTGGATTTTACAAGAGCAGGAAGCGAGTTTTTGTTGGGGGATATGATGAACGTTGATAGTTTTGGGTTTATATTTCTGTTTCAGGTATTACCAACTATAATATTCTTTTCGGCCTTAACTTCTGTTTTGTTTTATCTGGGAGTCATTCAAATTGTGGTAAAAGGTATGGCGTGGGTACTTACTAAATTAATGGGGATTTCTGGAGCAGAAAGCCTGAGCGTAGCTGGTAATATATTTTTAGGACAAACCGAAGCGCCTTTAATGATAAAGGCTTATTTAGAAAGAATGACCCGGTCTGAAATTTTGCTGGTGATGATAGGTGGAATGGCTACTGTGGCAGGAGGGGTTTTGGCAGCATATATAGGTTTTTTGGGAGGAGATGATCCTGTTTTAAGATTAGAATTTGCAAAGCATTTATTAGCCGCATCTGTTATGGCAGCGCCAGGAGCAATTGTGGTTTCTAAATTACTCTACCCTCAGCAAGAATCAATAGATACAGATGTAAAAGTCTCTACAGATAAGATAGGATCCAACATTTTGGACGCCATAGCAAATGGAACTACCGAAGGATTAAAACTAGCAGCAAATGTAGGAGCAATGCTACTCGTGTTTATAGCATTTATAGCTATGATTAATTTTTGTTTCGGTAAGTTTGGAGAACTAACAGGTCTTGACCAATTTCTTGCCAATCATACTCCATATAACAAATTTTCTTTAGAGGCAATTTTAGGAACTGTGTTTGCTCCTTTAATGTGGTTAATTGGAGTGGCAAAAGAAGATATGATGCTTATGGGGCAATTGTTGGGTATTAAATTGGCAGCCAGCGAATTTGTTGGGTATATACAGTTGGCAGATCTCAAAAACCCTGCCAGTGCTTTACATTTTACATACAATAAATCTGTGATTATGGCTACATATATGCTCTGTGGATTTGCAAATTTTGCATCTATAGGCATACAAATAGGAGGTATAGGATCTCTTGCCCCCGGTCAAAGAAAAACATTGTCAGAGTTTGGAATGAAGGCCTTGATAGGTGGTACAATAGCATCTCTTTTATCTGCTACTATTGCCGGAATGATCATAGGGTAACATAAAAAATATAGTGGTATTGTTGAAAACTATCCGATAATCAAAAAGTTGAAAGAGGACTCGTTTCTGATTTTTTGTATATTTGAATATATTTTGATGGCAAATTTTAATTATAAGCAGAAGGAGTAAAGGAAAATGAAGCAATATCTCGATCTTGTACGTTATGTATTGGATAATGGAAATGAAAAAGGTGACCGAACCGGAACAGGTACAAAAAGCGTTTTTGGTTATCAAATGCGTTTTGATCTTAGTGAAGGTTTTCCTATGGTTACCACCAAAAAATTACATTTAAAATCCATAGTCCATGAATTATTATGGTTTTTAAAAGGAGATACCAATATTGGCTATTTAAAAGAAAACGGAGTTCGTATATGGAACGAATGGGCTGATGAAAAAGGGGATTTAGGTCCAGTATATGGTCATCAATGGCGTAACTGGAACAATGATGAAATTGATCAAATACAGGAAATAGTCGAAACACTTAAAAAAAACCCGGATAGCCGGCGTATGCTAGTATCTGCGTGGAATCCAAGTGTATTGCCGGATACATCCAAATCTTTTTCTGAAAATGTAGAAAACGGTAAAGCAGCACTACCACCTTGTCACGCTTTTTTTCAATTTTATGTTGCCAATGGTAAGTTATCATGCCAATTATACCAGCGAAGTGCTGATATTTTTTTGGGAGTCCCTTTTAATATAGCATCTTATGCTCTTTTTACTATGATGATGGCTCAAGTTTGTGGTTATGAGGCGGGAGAATTTATTCATACCTTTGGAGATGCACATATATATAATAATCACACAGAACAGCTAGAGCTTCAGCTGTCCAGAGAGCCCCACAGATTGCCCAAAATGATACTCAATCCAGAAGTGAAAAATATTTTTGGCTTTGTTTTTGATGACTTTAAGTTAGAAGACTATAAATCACACCCTCACATAAAGGGAACGGTTGCAGTTTAAGCCCAAATTTAAAAGAACTAATATGAAGAAAACATTACTAATATTTGCCCTGTTGCTCTCGGGATTTTCCTTTTCTCAAGACGCAATAATTTTGTCGCAGGAGAATGCGAACGAAAAAGGAATTACACCAATATGGCCTAAATGTGATCGATCCAGACAATCACCATCACAATGTTTTGATCAAAAGCTAAGAGATCATATCATACAGAATTTTCAATATCCGGATGTTGCCTTAAGCGAAGGACTAAGTGGTACTGTGACCGTAGAGTTTATTATAAACAAAAAAGGAAAGGTAGAAGTGCTGGAAGTAGAAGGAGGACACAGATATTTACAAAGAGAAGCAATCAGGATTATTAGAGCAATACCAAAGATGGATCCGGGTAAATGGGGTGAGAAACCTATAGCTATAGCTTATGTAGTGCCAATTACTTTTATAAAACCTCAATAATAGCCGGTAAGTTAATTTTAACATTGGATTAACCCTTGGTAGAGGATATAAAACTGTAAAAAACAGTAAATTTGAGTGTGTACGTAAGCTGTATACACTTTTTTTATGATTATTACAGATGATTTACTTACCTCTTTTTTAAAAACCAGATCAGATACTGAGGATATTTGCACGCCCCTTCAGATAGAGGATTATGTAGTTCAGCCAATAGTAGACGTGTCACCACCCAAATGGCACCTTGGGCATACTACATGGTTTTTTGAAGAATTTATTTTGTCCGAATATGTACAGGGTTATAAACGTTTTCATTCTGAGTATGCTTATGTGTTTAACAGCTATTATGAAAGCGTAGGGAAACGAGTAATACGTACTAATAGAGGGAATCTTTCCAGACCTACGGTAAAAGAAGTATATGAATACAGAGATTATGTTACTTCGCATTTACAGTCGTTTTTAGAAGAGAATCAAGACTTAAAAGTTAGAAAATTAGTAGAAGTAGGGATTCATCATGAAAAACAACATCAGGAATTATTACTTACAGATATAAAATATATACTTGGTAATAATCCTTTATTTCCTGAATACAACAACACGTTTATAGAAAATCCAATCTCTGAGCAAATTTGTGGGTATACATGGATAGATGAAGGAGTATACAAAATAGGCTATTCCGAAGATGGTTTTTGTTATGATAATGAACATGGCAGGCATAAGGTATATCTTAAAAAATATGCTATAGCAAATGCGTTAGTGACCAATAAAGAATATTTGGAGTTTATAGAGGATAAAGGATATAAAAATAGTTTGCTCTGGCATGCAGAAGCCTGGGATTGGATACAAAATGAAAACATTAAAACCCCTTTGTATTGGCATAAAATAGAAGGAGATTACTATCAATATACGCTACAGGGGTTAAAACTTTTAAATTTTAAAGCACCGGTAACCCATTTGTCATATTATGAAGCTTTTGCTTTTTCACAGTGGAAGGGAGAGCGTTTGCCAACAGAGTTTGAATGGGAAGCAGCGCAGTCTTTTTTTAAATGGGGAGAAAGATGGGAGTGGACAGAAAGTGCATATTTACCTTACCCTAATTACAAAAAAGCTCCCGGAGCATTAGGAGAGTATAACGGTAAATTTATGGTTAATCAAAAAGTGCTTAGAGGAGGGTCGGTTGCTACGCCTCAAAACCATACAAGAGCAACATATCGTAATTTTTTTCATCCTAACCTAAGATGGCAATTTACAGGATTGCGGTTGGCAAAGGACATATAAATTTATTTTTTTATGAATTATAAAGATCAAAAAGTTTTAGTTTCTTCCTTTGAAAAAGAGGTAAATGAAGGTTTGACCGCGTTTCCAAAATATTTATCCTCTAAATTCTTTTATGATGAAGTAGGAGATGAACTTTTTCAGCAAATAATGGCATTGCCAGAATATTATCTTACCAGGACAGAATATGAAATTTTTGAAACTCATAAAGCTAATATAATCCATCATTTCGATACAAAAAAAGAAGGTTTTGATCTTATTGAATTGGGAGCCGGAGATGGAAAAAAAACAAAATTATTATTAAAAGAATTACTTCAAAAAGGATATGATTTTACATATACCCCGATTGATATAAGTGAAAATGCAATTGGGGGATTGGTAAAAAACCTAAATCTCGAAATGCCCAATGTTACTGTTCAAGGTCAGGTTGGCGAGTATTTTGAGGTTTTAGACCGTTTAAAGCAGATGAGCGATCGTAAAAAAGTAATTATGGTACTTGGGTCTAATATAGGTAATTTATTACATCCAAGAGCTATTCAGTTTTTAAAAAAGCTATGCAATGCGATGCATGAAGATGACCTTCTTTTTATGGGGTTTGATCAAAAAAAACATCCACAGAAAGTTTTAGATGCGTATAACGACAAATCTGGGGTGACTGCAGCTTTTAATAAAAATATTTTGGCTAGAATAAATAAAGAACTCGATGCTAATTTTAATTTAGATAAGTTTATGCACTGGGAAACTTATGATCCGGAAAGTGGGACCGCAAAAAGCTATCTTATAAGTAAAGAAAGACAAACAGTAGATATTAATGTTTTATCGTTACAGGTTCATTTTGAAGCATGGGAAAGCATTCATACCGAAATTTCTCAAAAGTATGATGATGATATCGTAAAATGGCTAGCAAAAGAATCCTGCTTAAATATAGTGAAGTCTTTTTCTGATAAAAATAAAGATTATAAAGATTATCTGATTTCTAAGATCGGATAACAAAAACAAAATAAAAAAACAGAAAAAATGAAAGCAATTTGGAATGGTCAAATAATAGCAGAGAGCAGTAGTACTAAAGTGATAGAAAACAATCACTATTTTCCTCCCGAATCTATAAAAAAAGAGTTTTTTAAGCCTAGCGACACACATACAAAATGCCCGTGGAAAGGAGTAGCATCTTATTATACGATACAAGTGGACAAGAAAGAAAATCCGGATGCTGCATGGTATTACCCAGAGACAAGTGATCTTGCAAAACAGATCAAAGGATATGTCGCATTTTGGAAAGGTGTTGAAGTTGTTAATTAGGACACTTTAGTTTTATATATAATAAGTAGATGATTTATACTTTGTGGTTTTGGTTTTATAGGTGAACTTGTTGTATACACCAAAAAAATCAATTACAACTTCTAATAACGGTATTGCTTTTAATTCCTCATTAAGGGATCTGATAACCAAGAGTAATTGACTATAATATCATTTTTCACTCCATACTTCAAAATAAAACGCATCGATAGAGGATGCTGTTCGTGAGTTTTCTTTTTCGTTTGAACCAAAAAGAGTTCAATTCTCTTTGCGGTGATTTTATACCATTTGTATTTTGAATTTACTGGAAAATAAAATTAAGATTTTTTTATTTCAGAAAAGAAGAAAAACTTGTATTAGACTTGATCTGGTACCAAGCATAGCAGAGCTACGGTTTATTTTTATTTTGAAGCTGAGATGAAAAAACGACATTTTATTCCAGTAGATTTAAAGTGTAAATGATATCATATAAGAATTAGTGCTGTTTTAACTTTGAAACAGTACTAATAAATTATTTCTTTTTTATCTGTTCTTTGATTGAAAAATATAACAGCAACTATACTTCGGTTTAGTTCTGTACAAATACTGTGCTTAATGCAGATCAAGTCTGTACAAACTTTTGCCTTGACTCCTTCATAGAGAGACTGATTGCCCGTGAGCTAGCTCCGGGGTTATTGGTTCATTAAAAAAATCAGCTTAATTTCTATACGTATGATTTCAAAGTAAAAAAGATGCTAAATCATATAAAAGTGTTAATGCTTTGTAGTGGTTTAAATTCTTATAGCAAAGTTTTTAATGAACAAACCAAGTCGAATCAAATTGTTTTGATAAACAAATATGAAATAAGATATAGCAAATATCAAACGGTCGTATAGCAAATAAAAAACAACTCCCTGTTCTTAATAAAACGTCTTTATGTTTGTGCAAAATATGATATAATATATATGGTAAAATGATTTTTTTTAGTTCACAAAATTATAATAGATGATTATTAAGCCGTTATGTCTGCCCCACGAATTTGAAATTTATTTTCGTAGCAGGAATAAAAACCAATTTACATCATTGTTTAATAGAAACCTGTCTGCTAATCCGGATATGGAAATAGATACATACGATTTTTCCTCCTTTCATTTTGCAGCTTTTTCAGATGATGAGATGGTGGCATCATGCAGGGTTATAAATGGTGGATTTTATGGGTATAAACAAAATGAGGAAATTTCAAAAATAATACACCAACTAACTAACAGAACGATAGAAAAGAAAAAGTTACAGATTTTGAGCTTTGTAGAATCTAAGGAAGAGATTGAAATACTTAATTTTTTAAGAACTTTAGAAAAAAAGAACTACTCATATAGTGAACTAAGTCGTTTGCAAAAAATTAAGGATAGTGATGAAAAACTTATTATGAATTATATAATGTGTTACGCTTTGGCGTATAATCGATATCACAAAATTAATTTTTGTTTTTTTGATGCTAAAAAAGCACATAGCTTGTACTATGAACGATATTTTAGATGTAAAAAGTTATTTGATCATATCAAATTATATCCTGTAAAGGATGCAGAGCCCAGATTTATAATGCAGGCAACAATTGCGGATAGATCTGTAAAAAAAAATGCTATAGCTGATAAGATTGTAGACAAGTTCAAAAAAGAAGGAAAACCTTGCACTATTAAATTAAAAGAAATTAAATGAAAGAGATAAAACTTACCATAATTTATATATTAGTACTCTTTGTTTTACCCTTGGTTTTTAAAATAGATTTACTAATAAACCCCATTGTAATAGTTGCTGCCATAGTAATTGTTTTTTTGCTTAACACTCAGCCCCAAATGGATTTTAATGAAGCAAAACGAAATAAAAAAACAGATAAAGGAACAATGTTTCTCATTTTGGTAACCAGTGTTGTAGGTCATATTGGTACAATAATAGAATGGGCATATTTTTCTCCTCTAATTTCTGTTAATCTTATGGTTATAGGAGTGTTTTTTTTAATATTTGGATTGATATTTAGAATAATAGCTATCAAAACCCTAAAAAACGCATTTAGTAGTACAATTCAAATAAAAAGAGGGCAACAGCTATATACAAAAAGGATATATTCAAAGTTTCGACATCCCAGTTATACAGGTGCCTGGATATTATTGTTTGGTAATGCCATTATGTTTCAGAGTTATTTTGGAATGGTAGTATTAGGATTGGGGATGTTTTTGGTATATATGAAGAGAATTGCAGTTGAAGAAGAGGTTTTAAAAAATCAATTCGGACTGGAATACGAAGATTATATAAAACGAACTTGGAAATTTTTACCCGGATATTAAAAATAATAAATTATCGGTTTTAACTGGTAATTTGTCAAAATCAGAAATAATAAAAGATATAAAACCATAAGTTTGGATTTCTAACTACCAATAATTACCATGAACAATAAACCCTCAAGAGTTCCTGAATTTTTTGGGATAACAGGCTTAATAGGAGCAATTTTATCATTGTTCTTTTCATTGATTCCATATATTGGGTTATATGCTATTATATTCAGTTTTGTATCTATAATTTTTTGCATAATTCCATTCTTATATTCAAAAGAAAACAGAGAGGGTGTACGAATTTCTTTGCCAGGTCTAATAATTGGGATACTAGCAATTTCTATATCGATGTTTCAGCATTATATATTTAATATAGTTAACCATACCAAGAAAGAAATTGAAGACAAGTTTATAGAAAGGATTGAAGAAGATTTGGATAATAAATTAGAAAAGGATTCTATTTATTGAACTCATCTTGACTTTTTGTTTTTAACCGAAAATGAGTTGAAATTTGACCAGATGAGGCACTTTTTGAAAGCTATAGCAGCGCTACGGGTAAGAAAAGTAACAAAATATGGGTGAATTTCAGCCATTTTTTAGGAAATAGAAAAAGTCAAGATGAGTTCATTAATCAAAAAAATGGATATTCAATTTTAAAATTATATAAAAATAAAAAACAATGCTATGATTAATAAAAAATCATTTAATGCTTTGAAGGAGAAATATTATTTTCTTTCTAATTTACCAGATAAATTACAAGATTTAATTTCGAATGAACTATCCCCAGATTCAGATGTAATTTGTGCATGTCAGGTAATGATTAATGATAAAAAAGGATGTATTTTGATACTCGAAAATGAACTTCTTGCATTTTGGATGTCCAAAATATTATTTAAAAAATTCCCTACATTTCAAAAATTCAATTATTTACAGATTAATGAAATAAAAGATATAGAAAACACAGGGTTATATATTCACTCTTCTGCTGATCATGAAATTATGGATAAAGATTATGAAGAAGGAAAATTTATTTTTGAATCCCCGGCAGAAAAAGATAAAATATCTGAAATAATTATAAATAAATCTTCAAGATTAAAGTAAATAGGGTAACTACTGTTATTATATGACAGATATATATTTGGATGAGTTGCCAGTTTTACCGAGAACTCATCCAATATAATTATTATAGTACTAATAAACTATTATCTGTAGCTGCAAAATCATTCCATTGATATCCATCAGCTTCAACCTCGTTGGTCCATTCACCATCTACAACATACTTAAATTCAAAATTAGTATCTTTAGGAAGTTCAAGGGTTCCTTTAAAATCACCATTCTTTAATTTTTTTAAAACAGTTGCCTCAGTATCCCACTCATTAAATTCTCCAGCTACACTAACAGAGTTAGCATCTTTAGCAGGAACGATAAAAGTAACTTTACAGATAGGTTTGGACTTTAAATATTGTTTAGTAATTGCCATAATTTTGTTGAATATTAAATGTTGGTTAATAAAATCAAAACTAAGTTACTGTAAAATACTAGCAATGAAAAACTGTAAGCGTTAGATTTTCAATAATTTAATTAAGAATTAACAATAAGATATTAACGATAACGATGTAGTGTTTCTATTATCTTATCGATGTCTTCTATTGTATTATAAAAATGTAAACTAATTCGTAATCCATTTCCTTTAAGAGAAGTTATGATATTTTGATTTTTTAAATATAGATGTAATTTTTGATCCCCTGTTATATTAAAAATAGTACTGTGCTTTTTTCTGTTGGTTACAATGTCTTCCAGTAAGTTTGCTTTAGTAAATTCAGACTTGGCATAAGTGCATAATTCATGTATATGTTCTTCAATTTTTGAAAGCCCGATTTTGGTTAAAAAATTAAGAGAGTATTGTAAGCTTCCAAAGTTTAAAGTGTCTAAATGACCACATTCAAAACGAGCTTGTAAACTTGTGTACGATGGGTCATAATTAGATTTAGAAGCAGAATTTGTATATGAAACAGGGGTTATTTGATCAAGAATGTTGTTGTTAAATAACATAAATCCATTGCCATAGCCACCTAACAACCACTTGTAGCCACTACAGCCAAGTATATCGATCCCCGAAGTACTAAAATCAAAAACTTTGGTGCCACAAAACTGTGTGCCATCTGCAATAAAAAGTATATCCGGATATTTGATTTTTAGTTCCTTGATAAAATCTAAATCTATAGCAATACCGTTAAGATATTGTACTAGACTGAATGCGAAAATATTGGGGGCATGTTGTTTTATAGCACCCTCTATATTTTGTTCTAAAGCAGCATCTGTTTTTGCGTAGCACACTTTGAAATCCTTATTTTCTACAGCAAAGGTAATAGATGGGTAGTCTCCTTCTAACAAAAGTACTTTTTTGCTTTTTTCTAAACCGTTTAGTATAGTATTAAAACCCAAAGAAAAATTAGGGGTTAAAACGACATTAGCAGACAAACCCTTAAAAAAAGAAGCGATTGTTTTGCGAACACCGTTTATAAATAGATGTTGTTCATCCCTGAACATACTGCCTCCAACAAGAAAATCTAAATCATGTTCTTGCCTGAAATCTAAAAGCGAATCATATAATAATCCCGAAGATGCGGTATTGAGATAAGTGTTTTGAGCTAAAACCGGAAATTCTTTTCTTAAATTCTTCATAAGTAATTTTAGTGCTTTTTAGTAAAAACTATATCTTTACTAGCCGATACTAAGTTAACATTAATATGTTTTTTAAAAAGAAAGAAATCACACAAATTGATCCCCAACAACGGGAGTTATATGAGCACGCTCGTAAACGTGTCATTGAGAAAAAAAGACTGTTCAGACATTTTATAGTTTTTATAGTAGGGTCTGTATTTTTTATTCTCCTTAATCTGGTTTTTGGGTATGGAAAGGGAATAACCTTTTTTGGAACCGATTGGTTTGTTATTGCAATATTACTTTGGGCATTTTTCTTTGCTGTACATTTTTGTAATGTTTGGCTGTTTAGTGCATTTATGGGGAAAGAGTGGAGTGATCGCCAAATAGCAAAGTTAGTGGCAAAACAAAAAGAAGAAATTACTCTTTTGCAAAAGGACGTAGAGTTAATGTATCCCAAAGAAGAATTGGTTAAAAAGAAGCAGGAATTTATACAAGAAAGAACTTCTAAACCTATAGAAAAACCAGAAAAACCTAAGCGCGTTATTACTATGATTGCAGCAGCAGGAGAAAATAATTCTTTAGGCAAAGATAATGATTTAGTGTGGCACTTACCTGATGATTTTAAACGCTTTAAAGAAATTACTACAGGGCATCATATTATCATGGGGCGTAAAACCTTTGAGACTTTTCCTAAGTTGTTACCAAACAGGGCACATATTGTAATTACTCGCGATACCAAATACCAAGCAGAAGGAGCGATAGTTGTACATAGTATGAAAGAAGCTTTGGATGCTGCAATAGGGGATATGCAACCATTTATTATAGGTGGTGGCGAAATATATACCATGGGTATGGAGTATGCAGATTATATAGAACTTACCAGAGTACATGAAACTTTTGATGCAGATACATTCTTTCCTGAAATTGACCCGAAAGTTTGGGCAGTCATAAAAGAAGAATTTCATGATATGGATGAAAAACATAAATATCCTTTTACATATTTTACCTACAAAAGAAAAAATTGAAAATATAGGAATCTGTCACTTTTGATTTTTTTGCATTAGCACTTCAAGAAAGTAAAAATAAACGTTGTAAATATTATTCTTACTTTTGTCGAAATTTTAAATACACCGTATTTTATGAACGCATACGTATTTCCCGGGCAAGGAGCTCAGTTTTCAGGAATGGGTCTTGATTTATATGAAAACTCAGAAATAGCAAAAGAACTTTTTCATAAAGCTAATGATATTCTGGGATTTGAGATCACCAAGATTATGTTTGAAGGTACAGAAGAAGAGCTAAAACAAACTAACGTTACACAGCCTGCAATCTTTTTGCATTCTGTTATTTTAAGTAAAGTATTAGAGGATAGTTTTAAACCGGATATGGTTGCGGGACACTCGTTAGGTGAGTTTTCAGCATTAGTAGCTAATAATGCTTTAAATTTTGAAGATGCTTTAAGATTAGTTTATAAAAGAGCAATAGCTATGCAAAAAGCATGCGAATCAAAACCTTCAACTATGGCAGCAGTGCTAGGATTAGAAGATAAAGTGGTAGAAGAAGGATGTAATGCTGTGGAAGGAATTGTTGTAGCTGCAAATTATAATTGCCCCGGGCAATTAGTGATTTCTGGCGAGATAGATGCTGTTAATAAAGCTTGCGAATGGATGAAAGAAAAAGGTGCCCGAAGAGCTTTGGTTTTGCCAGTAGGAGGGGCATTTCATTCACCTTTAATGGAACCGGCAAAAGAAGAATTAGCAGCAGCAATTGAAGCTACTACATTTAATATCCCTAAATGTCCGGTATATCAAAATGTAACTACAAAAGCAGTTACAGATCCTAACGAAATTAAAAAGAACTTGATAGCTCAACTTACTGCCCCTGTAAAGTGGACCCAAAGTGTGCAAAATATGATCAAAGATGGAGCAACATCATTTATAGAAGTGGGACCAGGAAAGGTTTTGTCGGGATTAGTGAAAAAAGTAGATAGATCTATGGAGACTATTTCGGCTTCGATCTAAGTAATATTTATTGGTTATAACTTAAATTTACCGTAAAAATAGTAACATTTATTGCGGTAAATTCAAGTTATAAAAGGTACGAATGTGTAAAAAAACAGTATTACAATACTCATAATCAATATCAGGTAAATCTTGAAATTACCTAAAATATTGATCCATTCTTCCTGATTTTTTATTGTAAAAGACTTCTGTAGCCATCTTCGGCATAGTTTAGTATATGTGTTATACAAGAACTTTACCGCTTCTGAAAAAAAAGCAACTTCACATCTTTAGTATGCTTTTTATAAATTTTACCTTAATAGGGAAGGTACAGTATATAAAATACAGTATGGTATTACAACTTCTAAACTGCTATCGGTTACCTACAACTATAAATGAAAAATACGAATCTTCAAAAGTATAAGAATTACTATCAATAGTACTTACTGTGCATTGTGTCGCTGATATTTGAGATATGTCTACAATATTGTCATCTAAAACACCAGTAAGATCGCCGGCAGTTGCTGTTAGACTTGGAACTCCTATAAAAGCAGAAGTGAAATTGATAGTGTATCTGCCAGTTCCTATTTTGGTAATTGTAAAACCAGCTCCTTGTGCAATGGTACCATTTGGGTTTATATTACCTCTGATCATTCTTAAGATTTCCCCACCCTTTACAACATCACCTGTAGATACATTTGGACTTATTTGTTGCCAATTTGTACCATCACTTTTAATCCATAAAACAGACTGATTTTGTATGGCAGTTTGATTTGTATTTGCCAAATCAATGTAGGTGCTAATGGTTCTATTGGTGTTGGTGCTATTTTTTAATATATAAGTTCTTCCTGTACAGGTATTAGCATTGGGTAAAGTTATATCATGGGCTCCGGTTATATGTATTGTGTGATGGTCTTCAGTAAGGGTTAAATTTCCGGTAGTGCTAATTATCGATGTAGAAAAAGATCCATCTAATTGCAGGGTGGAGTTTGCAGTGTTAAAACCAGTAGAGGCATCATCATAATCACTATCTACAGCTACTTCCTGAGGGTTAATGTTTATTCCAAATCTGGTTTTGGCATCTGCGGTATTATTGCTTCCTTCTACTCTAAAAAACTCCCGATGAAATTCACCTTTTCTGTAATCATACCTCTTAAATATGATTTTTTCATCACCATCATCACCGATAATAAATTCTAACCTTCCATCGTTAGCTGGTCCCGCAGAACCTATTTCGAATAAATCAGTTCCTCCTGTACTACCTTTTAACCTAAAGCTTCCATTGGTAGTAGTAAAAAACATAGGTTTGTAAAACGATGCTCCGGATGCTGCAAATTGCAGGGCAGCAGTATTTCCATCCCCATTAATATGAACAAGGGGTTGGTCATTATCAGTATAATCTGGGAATCCTTGCGTTAACCCAAGGGTTTGCCTTCTTCCGAATTGCAATAAAGGTAAGTTGTTAGACCGTATTTCCATTTTTACATCATCCGTGTGACCTAAAAAAGAAGTAGAGGGTAATCCTGTATTTCCATCTACTAACCAGTTATCATTAGTAGTAGAAACCCAATTTGTACCATTAAATACAAAAATTTTATTTTCTTCTAAGTTGTAGAGAATAGAGCCTGTAGCAGCAGCTGTAACGGCATTCATTTCAAGGTTTGTAACTGCGGTGGGCAATCCCATTACAGAATATTCATCTATTTGCGAAAAGATAATCTGGGGTAAGATTATCAATGTAAGTAATATTTTCTTCATTTAAAATAGCTATAATTAGTGTATTTCCAGTATGAGTGGATCTAACAATAAAGTGGGGTTACTATTTAATTTTGACTGTATGTTATTTTGACTATATGTATTTTTTCTTTTTTAGATTATCTTTTATTTTTAATGTTTTATCAAATTTCGAAAATATTTTTATTTATTAAGATACAGGTATCCGGCACGATCTTTTTGTCCATCTATTTTTAAGACATAATAATAGGTTCCTACAGGTAGCCCCTCATTTTTTGCAATAGTTGCCCTTCCATCAGATACTCCCCCCCAAGAATTGTCATATCCTTTTTTATTATATACCTCAACTCCCCATCTATTGTACACAAACAACTCATTGTCAGGATATTGGGCAATACCTTGAATAATAAAAGTGTCATTGTACCCATCTCCATTGGGAGAAACAGCTGTAAATATTTGAAGATCTCCATCTAGGAAAGTATCTGAAGTTCCAAACGTAATAATAGTATAATCATCAGGCAACATCAATTCTGAAGTGATCTCCCCAGTATTTAAATCCCCGGATACAGAAGAGTTTCCTAAGTTAACCCATTGTTCTAAGTTTTTATCCCAACCAACTACTCTAAGGTTTTTTAGATCATCTACAAGAGTAGGGATATTACTATTGTCATCCCAGGTAAGTGTGACAAGGGTTTCTGTATCTCCGTCTAAATCCCAGAACTCAAAAGAGCTAACACCAAATAGTACACTGCTATGGTTTTTAGTATCAAAACGACCTGGGAAAAAATTAGGGAAATTAGGGTTTTCAAAAAAATAGGCCCCACGAGCGGTATTTGTAGCAGCTTGTGTTTCAATACGCATTGGTCGTAATCTAAAATCATCTCCAATAGGAAATGTAAAATCTAATATTCCAGTTATAGAAGAATATCCGTCTACATACCTATCATCGTTTTCACCCAAGTAGGGAGTGTCATTTATATAGTCTAAAGAAACCTGTTTTCTATCTCTTGGAGTTTGTACTCTTCCATTAATAAACTCCTGGAAATTAGTAACTCCAACAGCAATTTCAAGAAATAAATCATCTGCTACATCAATTTTCATGTCATAAAATACAGGTCGATTGTTTCCTGATACGGTTAGATTGCCTACATAGTTGTAAAAACCTGTAATTCCTGCATTTTGATCAAATTCACCATCATTGATTAAATCTGTATGAAAACCTATTTGACCTTGATCATGAATCTGGATATTTCCAAAATTATGAAATGCTTGTTGAGCGATTGTGATTTGAGTGAGGAAACATAAAAATATAAAAATTATTCTATCCATAAGTGTATATTGGGGTAATACTGTTTTTACGGTTTTAAAGTAAAAATATTACAGTAAATATATTAATAATTGTTGAAACTATTGTTTTTATACGATAAAAAGCGTTGTATCTTCGATAAAAAGCAATTTAGTTAGATAAAATACTTACTTGCTGTAAAAATATATTCTAGTAAAAATAGGTATTAGCGTTTATTAATATACTTCATATATATAATGTAAATTTTAAATTATTATTAATGTAATAAGAAGATGATGCTCTTCTGCAAAAGCCTTTTTTTAAAATCATTATTGGATACCTTTTTTGCATATTTCATATTAAATATCGTGATTAATTATTATTTACACGATATGTAATTCTTCTATTTGTGATAATGGTTGCAGCACCTACAGGAAATGTGTTTCCAAATTCAGATGTCGAATTTGCGATTGTAGCTGTAGCTGTTATAATACTCCCTGTTGGTATAGGGGTACTTAATGTTATTGAAAAATTAAATCTATTAGTGGTATCTGTATTGCCATCTGCATCTGTATAGGATGAAGTTGTACCATCTGTATCAGCACCACTTCCTTCTATGGCAGAGCCTAAAAACACTTGACCTTCACCATAATCCTGAGTTAGTCCTAATTGATTATCGCCAGTACTGGCTGTACCTTGATTAATATCTGTTAAAAAAAACTCTAAAATAGCACCAGGTCGTGCCCAACCAACAATTTTTAAAAGTGTGCCTGAAACAACGGCAGATTCAAAAACAGGAAAATTAAGGCTGCCGTTTGGCCCATTGTCACTATCATTAGTGTCATTTATAGTTACCCCGTCACCTACAGGGTTTCCTGTTGTAGATTGATCGATATCTATTCCTAAAGCGGGAGAGGAAGTGCCATTGTTATATATTGAGTTTTGAGAAATCAGATTTCCAGAAGTATTACCTCCTGCAAGTACAAGACCTGCTCCACCATTATTTGCTATAATATTTGAAGTTATGGAAGAATTACTTCCAAATAACCGTATTCCATTATTTTCAATAGATCCAGAGCAATCTCCTCCATTTTGACCAGAATTTGTGATTGTGTTTTCGTCTATAATCACTCCCCCGGGATAATTCCACCCATCTATCCCTATTGCGGCATTATTGTTAATTAAATTATACTGAATTTGAACTCCTGTACCACTAGATAGGTAAATACCATCAGAGCAAGGATTGTCTCCGTTTGTGTTAATATCATTATATTGTACTATTGTTGAAGTTCCTCCGCTTATTGAAATTCCATTAGAGCTGTTTTGAGATATATAATTATTTTTTATTTCAGAAACTGCAGTTCCTGAAACTGTTATACCCGTAGCAAATTTTGTGCTAACACTACCATTGGCATCAACACCAATTAAGTTTTCGGTAATTACAACAGGTTTGGCAAGAGAACCTGCGGTATTTAGAACTCCTACATTGCCATTAGCATAGATAGCCATATTTCTTATAGTTGTTCCATCACCTTGTATTCTAAATAAATCCCCTAAAGTTGAACCGTTAATTTGAATTTCTGGTTGATTGTAATTGGGTAATGATGTAGCAGAAACCCCTACATTAGTCCCCCCAGAGCCAACGATACCGGTATTTGTATCTCCAGAATATGCAGTTTGTGTTCTTCCGTCTATAAATGTATCAGTATCTGTAATCGCAGATAATTGTGTGGACTGAGTTATTGAAAATATGCCACCAATAAAATTAGTATCTGCAGTTCTACCTAAAGGATCAGGATTAGACGGAATCATAAAAATAGAAGTGTCCTCGCCTGAAGCAGGGTTTAAAGAACCATTGTCAGGATGTGCTTCAATGTCTATACCTGTATTGCCTAAATTATTAGAATTAATAATGAATTGTTCCAAAGAACCTTGGCCATTTGTATTTGTATTTACAATTGTATTAAAATTAAAACCAAAATCAATATCTGTTGGTCCTTCGTTGTTAATCTCTATAGAAGCAATAGTTTGAGCTCCTGCAAACGTGCCGGCGGGAGTATCTTGGGTGCTGGGATTAGAACCTCCAACCTGATTGGTGACTTCTGTATGTGTTGAACCAGTATATATAGTTTTAAAAGTTTGAACAGGGAGGCAAGTTGTACAAATTGCTCCTCCGGATCGACTAGAACGTACAGTGTTGTTAACTACTCTTACAGTATAGGTGTCGTTAAGCATTCCTCCAAAAACATACTCTCCATTACTATCTGTAGTAGTAGTTTTTTCTAGAACATTCGAGCTATTATATAATTCAACGGTTACATTTTCTAGAGGTATTCCAGAAGATAGGGTTAAATTTCGTCCAGGACCTCCGGGATAATTAATATCTTCAAAAACAGTTCCTTTTATTAGATTACTTGGTACTTTCAGAATCACAGAATTTAAAATTACCAAATCTTGCCCTACATCTACATTGGTGGTTATAGAAGTTTCTCCAACAGGTATAATTGCTGTAATATCGTAGGTGTCTAAATCTAAACCATATTCGGTTCTGTCCACTCCTGTTGTGCCGTCAAATACTGTAGAGTTAAATGGGTTATCAATAGTAGTTCCATCATTATCGCCATCCCCGAACAATTCTGTAGCGATACCTGTAGAGGTAGGGGTTACTGTAAGTTGTTCATTGTTGGCTAAAGGAATATCTCCTTCCCAAGATAAAATAGTAGTTTTAGAACCTGAAGAACCGTTAGCAAAAAAACCATCTAGCAAAAAACTTTGTGGGGGATTTGTACCGGTAGGATCTTGAAGACCATTAAATCCATTGTATATGTTAATAGTAGAAGCAGAAAGTGAGGGGTCAGAATAAAAAATAATAAGACTCCATGCGCCAATAACTGTAGTCCCTGCACAATAACCACCGGTATTATTTATAGACAAGTTGGCAAAATCATAAACATTGGTGGATGGATTTGGGATTGAAGAAACTAGGGTAGTAACATCGCTCACCATTCCAAAATAACTGGAGGTATTAAGTAAATAAGAGTTAATTAAATCAGGAGTTACTAATTGTCCTTCCAAAGTAACCTGATCGTCTCGTTCATAATTAGATTGTGCCCAAAACAAATATGCCTTTCTTATGGTAGCAGTAGGAGGGATAGTAGAGGTTAATCCATTGGCAGAAGATGTAGTGGTAATAGAACAAGGATCTACGCCATCTGGTTGATCTCTAAAAGAAGCACCTGTAACTGCATAATCAAAATTCCCATCAAATTCATCGTATAAAGTAAGCGGAGGATTAAAATTTACTCCTGTATCCACTACAGTAAAAGGTATAAATTGAAAGAAGCCAGTAGTAAAAGTAGTGTTTAATGTCAATATACCATCTATAAAGACTCTTACTGTTGCGGTTCCTTGCCACCCATTAGATCTCCTATCAGCTACAAGTAATTGATAGTTTCCGGCTGCTAGCGCTACAGATCCAGCATTAGTATATGCTAAATTAGCGTTGCTGTTAACAAAACAATTGCCAGGAACGCAATCCTGATACAGGATAGCAGTGTTTGCAGCATTTCTTATTTGTACTAAATTTTCTTCTGCAAAACTTGGCCATACAACTTCAACTGAAACTATAGATTGCCCATACAAACTGTATAGGGAAGAACATAGAAACCCTAAAACCAAAAGTATCTTTTGTATAGAAAAACGACTATTATAAATATTTTCCTTTTTCATATTATTGAACAACAAATACTACATTAATTAAGGAATTGTAAGTTGCAGGAGTTGTAATAATATCATAAGTCATTACTCCGTTAGCAGCAATACTAATATTGTTGAATACAGCAGGATCTGCATAAGTAACATAATAATAAAGTTCTGTTCTGGTATATGTGGGTATGGCAGCAGGAGCACCAACACTAGCAGCTGTTGGAGTCCCAAATTGTGCTATATACTCATTATACAAATCAACTGTTCTTCCTGTTCCCGTTGTAGATGCGTCTATGGCAATAGAGGGAGGGTAAAATATTCTGGCAGCTTTAGAAGTAATGGGGGCAATAGATTGAACCATTGCCTCCAAAGTTGTTTCATTTACAGTATCTCCATCCAGATCTACAGGGGTAACAATATTAACTTCAGAAGCATTTTGGTCATCTGTTGATATTTGCCATCCTGTAGAAGTATAACGATATATTTCCTGATCTCCTAAATTAAAAACAACTGATCCGATTTGCGGACCTGCAATTGCATTTATTTGAGCTAAATCTGTTGCCGTTGGTAATCCCATTAATGAGTTTGCATCAATTTGGCTATACACCATTGTAGAAAAGGATAAAAATAATACTACAATTAAGGATTGCTTTTTCATTGTCATAAGGTTGGTTTTTTTCATGTTTTAGCCAAGGTTTTTTTAAAGGACTAAAAATCAAGTACAGTGAACATAAATTCTAAATCAATATCATCTTTTTCTATTGTTCCATTATCACTATCTCCAATATTAACACTAAAACCAGTTGTTGTTTGGTTATAATATGTTATACCCGGGTCATCATATTTTCCCGTACTATTTCCGGGGCAATCTCCTCCACAATCGATTATAGATAATTGAATGATATAATTAGCATCAGGCATAGGGGTTGTAAACGTAACTTGGTAATCCCCTTCATCAATTCTGGATACCGTTGCATTTAGTATTTTTGCCGCTATTCCGGCACCAGAAACTTTACCCATTGCTTTTACGGGGCTGGTAAAGAAGGCACCGCCATCAGATCCAGATGTGATTTCATTATTACTATCAGCACTAACAACTTGAGCAGTACTAGTACTGCCATTTTCGTCAGTATAAGTGATCTCTCCTGTTGCGCTTGCATCATTTTGTGATAATGTCGTCAGGGTCTCTAAGTTCCGAACGATATTGGTAAGGTTCAGGTTGGTAGTGGATCCGTCCTCATCGGTATAGTCGATACTGGCATTGTCCGCATTCAGGGCAATGGCAGTCAGGGTCTCTAAGTTGGACACATCGATTACGGAAGTAGATCCGTCCTCATCGGTATAGGTAAAGGTTCCGTTATTGTTATCTACCAGGGTAGTAAGCGTTTCTAAGTTCCGAACGATATTGGTAAGGTTCAGATTGGTAGTGGATCCGTCCTCAT